>CAZHSS010000052.1:0-9160 GCA_964535205.1 uncultured Verrucomicrobiota bacterium | reverse complement strand
GGCCCATGGTCTGCTCGAGGTTGTTGATGTTGTAGGCGCCGATGGCGTACTTGCCATAGGCGTGGGCGAAAAGTTCCTTGGTGGTGACGATCATGGCATGGGCTCCCGGGTTGTTTTTCTAAAGGGATTCGGCGGATTCGTCTTCCGCGGGGGTGTTGTCTTCCGGCGCGTCTTCTTCCGACTCGCCGTCTTCGTCGTAGGCTTCGTCGTCGTAGGGCATGCGCTGGTAGTCGGTGAAGCGGTCGGGCGCCAGCAGGCCGGCCTGCCAGTCCATGAACAGGCCCTGGGCGCGGCGCTGGCGGATGGCGGAGGCGATTTCATCCCGATAGGCGCTGAAGGACGCCGGATCGGCGGGCGTACGCGTCGCCACATGCGCCACCAGCAGGCCGTCGGACACGCCGATGGGCTCGGTGACTTCGCCCTGGTTGTAGGCCACGACGGATTGCACCAGCGCCTGGACGGCTTCGTCCTCGGAGGAGGATCCCGTCAGGCCGGTGAAGGGCTCGGGGGCAACGACCTGGAGGCCGTGCGACGCAACGGCATCGGCAAAGGTCTTTCCGGCGCCGAGGCCGGCCACGGCGTCGTCCCGGACGGCCTGGGCCTTGGCGGAAAGCGCATCGAACACGGCCTTGCGCCGGGCGGCATCCAGGGCGCGGTCCCGGATTTCTTCGAATTCCGGCACACGCGGCGGATGGATTTTGGAGAGATAGAGGACATACACGTTGTCCTGGCCGGCAACGGAGTCGCTGACCCGGTTGAAGGCGCCTTCCTCCAGTTCGAAGGCGGCGGCGACAAAGGCGGGACCGGCGTCATCCATCGGGGCATCCATGCGCGAGAACGGGGGGAGGGCGCGGGCGGGATGGCCGGCCTTCCCGGCTTCTTCGGCGAAATCGGGAATTCGGCCGTCGCGGTCGGGGATGGAGCGGAGGGCCAGTTCGGTGCCCGCGGCATCCGCCCGGAACAGCGCGGCTTCGCGGCGCAGCGCGGCCAGGATGTCGTCGCGGGCCTCGTCGAGATCGGCCACGACGGTCAGCGGCTCGCCGCCGTCTTCGGCATCCTCGACGGACGTGTAGTCTTCGATATGCAGTTCGTAGTAATCCAGAATGTCGTCCTCGGAAAATTCCTCGTCGTCCTGCAGGAAATCGGCCACCGGGAACACGCTGACCAGCACTTCGCGCTGTTCCGGCAGGCCGAACCGCTCCGGATCCCCGTCATACAGCGCCCGGGCCTCCGTTTCGGAGACGTCGACCTCTTTCTCCACCTCCTCGGCATCCACCCGAACGTATTCCACGGAAAAAGAATCCAGCAGGGTGTCGAATGTTCGGCGGATTTCCAGGGGGGTGACGTGGGCCTGGCGGCCGATCAGGCTGCCCAGCTTCTGGATGGCGATTTCCTCGCGAATGTGCTGCTCGAACATGGCGGGGGTGAATCCCATCGGCCGGATCATGTTCTGCAGAAAGGCCTCGTAGCGGACCCGCTGGTACTGTCCCTGTTCATCCACGAAGTTCGAACGGATGGCGCCCACGAGCTCGTCTTCGGTGGCGGCGATGCCCATCCGGGCGGCCTGGCGCAGGGTGGCCAGGCGCTGCCAGGCCAAGCGGCGCAGCAGCGCGTCGGCTTCCGGGGTCGCGGCCGCCTCCCGTCCCAGGGCCAGCGTGCGCGCCATGGCTGTGCTCCGGTAGGCCGCCAGGAATTCAACGTGCAAAACCGGTTCGCCATCCAGCATGCCGGCGGCGTTTTGCTGCCGGGCGTCATCGGAGTCCGACGGCCAGACCATGCCCCAGATGACGAAGGAGAAGACGATCATGATCAGGAAGACGCCCCACAGCAGGCGCGACTGGATCAGCTTATGGAATTTGGAAATCATCATGGCCATGGGTGGGCTCTCTTTCTCAACACAATGCCGACAGTACTTCCGCCCGATCACCCGGGCGCAAGACATTGGCGCAGGAGAATAAAGACCCCCCCGGCCTCCGGCAAGCGTGAATTTGCCGCCGGGCGCAGGCGGGGATTGCCAGGCGGAAAGAAAACGGTATAGTACTCCATTTGGTTTGGCGTGGGAAAACGCCGGGAGCGGTCCGTGAAATTGCCGATTACACAGAAAATCCTGCAAGACTGGGGGGGGGCGGTCACCTTCCGGGACGGCCAGACGCTGTTCGAGCGCGGGCTGGTGCTGGATGCGGAATTCGATCCGCCGGTGATGCGCGGCACGCTGTCCTGGGGCAGCCGGTCCATCAAAACCGCCGCCCGGATTCTGCCGGATCTGACCTGCGAAAACCTCTGTCCCTGCCGCGACAACGTGGAGCGCGGCATCATCTGTTCGCATGTCATCGCGCTGGGCCTGGCGCTGCTGGCGCGGAAGACCGATCCCGACCGCGAGCGCAAGCTGCGGGAGGAAGAGCGCCGGGCGCGGCATCTGCGGCAGATGGAGGAGAAGGCGTTTTTCAAGCGGGCGCCGCCGGGGACGCCCGGCGCGTTGAATGCGGGGGTGCTGGTGGGCCTGCCGCGGGGCTGGCGCGAGGCCGCCGCCTCGGGCCGGGTGCCGCTGCGGGTGTTTCTGGAGCATCACGGGGAACGGCATCCCCTGAGCGAAACGCCCGCGGACGCGGTTTTGGGTCTGACGCCGCGCAACGACGCGCTGCTGTTCGTGCTCGAGGAGATTGCCGGCGGCGAGGTCCCCGATGCCCTGGATGTGGACATGGCGGATTTCATCAACCTGCTGGAACTGCACCGGGGCCTGTCCCTGTGGGAGGAGGGCGGCCGGGAACTGCCCGTGAATCCGGCGAAGGTGTCCACCGTCATGCGCGTGGATCTCGATCACGAAAACGGGGAACTGCTGCTGGTGGCCGATACGGCCCTGCCGTTCATGCGCGGGGCGGAATTCCCGACCTACCTGGTGCACGGCCAGGCCGGCTGGATTTTCGGCGCCGGCCATTTCTGGCCGCTGGACAACCTGCTCCCGGGGCCCCTGCGCGAAATTTATCTGCGCCAGGTGGTCATTGCGCGCCGTGACGTGCCGCGCTTTCTGCGGGAGGAACTGCCCCGGCTGGCCGCGCTGGTCCGCGTCGAGGCGGAGGTGGAGCCCGATGTGTTCCGTTTCGATCCCGAGGCGCCCCGGTTCCGGCTGGATGTGCGCGGCAGCCCCGCCAGCCTGGCCATGCGCCTGCTGGCGGTGTACGGCGACATCGAGGTGCCGGCGGCCCGGGCCTCGGCCCGCGGCGCCTTCGCGCACCCCGACCCGGAGGACATTCTGCGCTATACCGTCCGGGACATGGACGCCGAACGGCGGGCGCTGGAGCTGCTGGCCCGGTTCGGCGTGCAGGGACGGACCGGGTCGGATCTGGGGCACATCGTCGGCACGCGCGACGTGCTCAATTTTCTGGGGCGCGCCGTGCCGTTCCTGCGCCGCCGGGGCTGGCGTCTGGAGTGGGGCGGTCGCATCCGCGAGCAAATGGAGTCCGCGGCCTACGCCACCCCGGTGGTGCGCATTGATCCCGAAAACGGCGGCGGCCAGGGCTGGTTCGAGGTTTGCTTCGACTATGACGACGGCGAAGGCGGCAGCCTGACGGCCGCCGAGATCCAGCGCGCCCTTCGCAAAGGCGAGGCCTTTCTGGAACGCGGCGGCAAAACCATCCTGCTGGACGCCGAGGCGGTGCTGGCGTTGCAGAGCGTGTTCCGCGACTGCGCCTCGGGGGAAGGGAGCCGCCCGGGCAGCTTCCGCCTCGCTCCGGTCTATGCGGCGTATGCCGCCAGCGCCCTGCAGGATCTGGATGGCGTGGATGTCGAGGCGCCGTCCTCCTGGATCCAGGCCGCCGCCCGCCACAACCGGATCGAGGCCATGACGCCTGAACCGCTCGATCCCTCGCTGAACCGCCTGCTGCGGCCCTATCAAAAAGACGGCGTCCAGTGGCTTCGCTTTCTGCAGCGCAACCGTTTCGGCGGGATCCTGGCGGATGAGATGGGCCTGGGCAAGACCCTGCAGGCCCTGGTCTGGCTGTCCATGGCGGTCGCCGGCCAGGAGTCCGGCCGGCGCAAGCCCTCGCTGATTGTGTGCCCGACCAGCCTGGTCGAAAACTGGGCGGCCGAAGCGGCGCGCTTCACCCCGTGGCTGCGCCTCGGCGCCATGACCGGCGCCGACCGCCACGAGCGCTGGAAGGACCTGGACCGGTTCGACGTGCTGGTGACCTCCTACGCCCTGCTGCGGCGCGACATTGACCTCTACGCCCCGCTCGACTTGTTGTCGGTGATTCTCGACGAAGCCCAGCACATCAAGAACCATTCCACCCGCAACGCACAGGCCGCCAAGCGTCTCCGAGCCGATCACCGCCTGGTGCTGACGGGCACGCCCATCGAAAACGGCGCGGCCGACCTGTGGAGCATCATGGACTTCCTGATGCCGGGCTACCTGGGCAGCCATGAAACATTCCGGGGCAGCATCGAGCTGCCGATCTCGCAGGGCGGTCCGGAAGGCGAACTGGCCCAATGGAAGCTGCGGCGCAAGCTGCGTCCGTTCCTGCTGCGCCGCCTCAAGAAGGACGTGGCGAAGGAACTGCCGCCCAAGATCGAGCGCATCGCCGCCTGTCCGCTCAGTGCCGACCAGCAGCGGGTGTACGCGGCCCTGATCGAGAACTCGCGCCAGAAGATCGCCGGCCTTGTGTCCGAACAGGGATTTGCCCGCGCCAAGTTTGAAATTCTCAACACGCTGCTGCGGCTGCGCCAGGTCTGCTGCCATCTCGATCTGCTGAAGCTCGACGGACTGCAGGCCAAGGATCCTTCGGCCAAGATGGACCTGTTCTTTGAACTGCTCGACGAAGCGATGGATGCCGGGCACCGGGTGCTGGTGTTCAGCCAGTTTGTGTCCATGCTGACGATTCTGCGCCGCGAAATCGACCGGCGGGGTCTGCGGCACTGCTACCTGGACGGGGCCACCCAGGAGCGCCTGAAGATCGTGCAGGAGTTCAACCGCGACGATTCCATCCCGGTATTCCTGATCAGCCTGAAGGCGGGCGGCACGGGACTGAATCTGACGGGGGCCGACATGGTCATCCACTACGACCCGTGGTGGAATCCGGCGGTGGAAAACCAGGCCACCGACCGCGCCTACCGCATCGGCCAGAAGCGCACGGTGTACAGCGTGAAGCTGATCGCGCAGGATTCGATCGAAGAGCGCGTCCTGGCACTCCAGCGCAAGAAACAACATCTGTACAACGCCACGCTGGAGGACGGCGACACCGTCACGGATGTGCAGAACCTGACGTGGGACGACGTGCAGGAGCTGCTGGCGCTGTAGCCGGGGTCAGCGGATGCGCCGCATCAAGACCAGGCCCAGCACGAAAAAGACTCCCGCCGGGAGCCAGCCCGCCACCGGGGGCGGCAGGACCCCGCGCTTGCCGTAGGCCAGGCAGACGCCCATCAGGATGTAGTAGTTGAAGAAGGTCAGCATCGCCAGCAGGATGCCCATGCCCATGCCCCGCCGGCCCGTGTGCATCCCGAACGGCACGCCCACCAGAATGACGATGATGCACAGCCAGGGCGCCGCCAGGCGGTAGTGGAAATCCACCATCAGCCGGTTGCGCGCCTCCCTGGAAATGCCCGGATGCGTATCGATGAAGCGCAGGATTTCCGCCGCCGAGCGCTCTTCGGAATCCTTGATTTCGTTGATGAAGTCCCGGGGCGTTTCCGACAGCATGGGCAATTCGAGGTTGGGGGTGCTTTCCACGCCTCCGCGCGGCGCGTTGTTGGTCGTGAAGTAGCGTGTTTCGGCGTTCTCGAACCACCAGTGTCCGTCCAGCCACCGGCCGCGGTCCGCATCCATCTGGAATTCATCGGAGCCGTCCGGCCGCTGCTGCGTCAGGTGGACCCGGCGCATTTCGTAGGACATGGAGGGGCGCGGATCAAACGTGTCAATGCGCCAGATCCGCCGGCCCACCACGTTCTTGAAGGCCAGGTTGACGGCCAGATAGGCCCGGGAGGCGTGGGCCGGGCCCTGCTGGGACTCGAACTGCCGGGTCCAGTGGGTGGCCCAGGGATTGAATCCCTCGTTGATCGCCAGCAGGATCAGCGCCGCGGCGGTGCCGGTCAGCACATACGGCGTGATCAGCTGGGTCAGGCTCAGCCCGCAGGCGCGCATGGCCGTCAGCTCCGAATTCTTGCCCAGCTGCCACATGGCGTACAGCAGGGCCAGCAGCAGCGAGATCGGCAGCAGATAGGGCATGTAGGTCGGCAGCAGCACCGCGTAATAGAGCAGGATCTGCCCCAGAGGCGTGCCCGCCTCCAGAAAATCCACGAAGTGCTCGAACAGATCCACCAGAATGGCGATCAGGGAAAATCCCGCCATGACATACAGCCAGGGCCGACGGAGATGGCCAAGCAGATATCGGGTCAACAGCTTCATGGGAACCCGGCCGGACGGACGCCGCCGGCCGTCGGCCTATGGCGCGGCAACGGGCCGCTCGCGGCCGGGACCGGGATCCACCCGCGTGTCCACCCAGATGAACCCCTTGCCGCCGCACAGGGAACAGTTGGTTTTCTGGGGATCTTCGTTGTTGCAGCGCGGACAGATGATTTTCTCGTAAAACTGATCCAGTTGCGTCCGCTGCTGGCGGCTTTCCCCCCGGGTGCCCATGTACCAGGCGAACAAGCCGATGGCCAGGAATACGCCCACGATGCCCCAGCGGTATTGAAGAGAGGGGTCCACCTTGCGGCGGCGCGGCGTTTGGGGTCTCGCGGCTGTCTCGGGCATGAGGGTTCCTCCTTGTGGGCGCTAGAGTTGGCGTTTTGAGGGTGGAAGTCAAGGCGGAAGGCCGCGCCGACTGAAAAAAAGGGGGGGGGATCAGGGCGCCGGCAGAATGCGCACACGCCAGTCCTGTCCGTCGAACTCCTCGGAGGCCGACCAGATCTGGCCCAGGCGGTTGGTGCGCGAGAAATCGCCTCCCGCCCGGCACAGCAGATAGCGCTCTTCCGCGTCGTCCACCCGGTAGCCTTTCAACTGTATGGCGTAGAAATTGTCGCCCGGCCGCGTCACGAGGGGAGGGATGTCAATGCGCCACAGATCCGCCGTCACGGCGCCTTCCTCCGGCTGCCCGCGGAACCCGTTTGCTGCGTCCAGTTCCACGTTGCGCACCCAGGCGCCCATGACCCAGTGGGCCATGGTGCCGTCCCACCAGCGCACAAACACCTGTTCGTCCATGTCCCCGGCGAAGTTGCGGGCCGTCAGCACATACAGCGTGACGGTATCCGACGCCGATACTTCTTCGGTGCCGTTGGCCAGGAAGCACAGTTCGCCGCCCGGCACGCGTTCCGTCAGGCGCGCCTCGCTGCCGGCCGAGTGATACGCCCACTCCGTGCAGAGGTCGCCGGCGGCGGACGGCCCGGCGGCCAGCACTCCGGACAGCAGTAGAATCGCAGCGGCATGTTTCATGATTCCATCTCCTATGCGGGGCGACTGTAGCGAACCCGGAGGGCGGAGGCAATGGCCTTTTCCGGGACGGGCGATACAGGGAACGGGCTGGAAAAACGAAGCCTCCAGTCCATGACCGCGCATCCCGAAAATACGGAACACGAAGGGGGGGCTACTGCAGGACGGCGCCGATGTCGGAGGGGCCGACCAGGCGCTGGTAGCGGGACAGCCAGCCGGATGTGACCCTGGGCTTGAAGGGCTTGAGCCGAGCAGCCCGGGCCTTGAGTTCCTTTTGAGAGACCAGCAGTTTGATCGAATAGGCTGGAATGTTGATGGCGATTTTGTCTCCGTTGCGCACCAGTGCAATGGGCCCGCCGTCCGCGGCTTCGGGCGAGACATGTCCGATGGCGGCGCCGCGGGTTGCCCCGCTGAAGCGGCCGTCGGTAATCAGGGCGACGTCCTTGTCCAGCCCCATGCCGGCCAGCGCGGATGTGGGCGACAGCATTTCGCGCATTCCGGGTCCGCCTTTCGGTCCTTCACAGCGGATGACCACGGCATCGCCTTTCCGGATTTTCCGGGCGTAGATGGCGGCAATGGCGGATTCTTCGCTGTCGAAGACCCGGGCGGTGCAGGTTTTGACCAGCATTTCCGGGGCGACGGCCGAGCGCTTGACGACCGACCCGCGCGGGGCGAGGTTGCCGAACAGGACGGCCAGTCCGCCCGTCGGGCTGAAAGGGTTGCCGATCGGACGAATCACGTCCGGATTGCGGTTGACGGCGCCGGCGATATTCTGGCCGACGGTCCGTCCGGTCACCGTGGGCAGGCGGGTGTTCAGCAGTTTGGCCTTGGCGAGTTCTTTCATGACGGCGGGAACGCCGCCGGCCAAATGCAGGTCCTGGATCAGATCGGGACCCGCCGGGCTCAGGTGGCACAGGTTCGGCGTGGTGGAGGGGCACCGGCACGCCGGCTTCGTGGGCGATGGCGGTCAGGTGCAGCACGCTGTTGGTGGAACAGCCCAGGGCCATGTCCACCCGCAGGGCGTTGACGAACGCTTCCGGCGTCAGGATGTCGCGCGGCCTCAGGTTCTTTTCCAGTACCTTCATGATCTGCATGCCGGCCTGCTTGGCCAGGCGCGTGCGGGCGGCGGCGATGGCGGGAATGGTGCCGTTGCCGGGCAGGGCCATGCCGATGGCTTCGCACAGGCAGTTCATGGAATTGGCGGTGAACATGCCCGAACAGGAACCGCAGCCGGGACAGGCGGTCTCTTCGTAGTCGGTCAGTTCCTTCTGGCCGATCTTGCCGGCCTTGCAGGCACCGACCGCTTCAAACACATTTGACAGGCTGAGATGCCGTCCGTCCAGGTCGCCTCCGAGCATCGGCCCGCCGCTGACGATGATGGACGGGATATTGATGCGCGCGGCGGCCATCAGCATGCCGGGAATGATCTTGTCGCAGTTGGGAATCAGCACAAGGGCATCAAAGCAGTGCGCCATGGCCAGGGTTTCGACGGAATCCGCAATCAGTTCACGGGAGGGCAGGGAGTAGCACATGCCGGGATGGGCCATGGCGATGCCGTCGCAGACGCCGATGGCGGGCACCAACAGGGGGGTTCCGCCGGCCATGCGCACGCCGGCTTTCGCCGCTTCGGCGATCTTGTCGAGATGGATGTGGCCGGGAATGATTTCATTGAATGCGGACACCACGCCGATCAGCGGGCGTTTCATTTCTTCGGATGTCAGGCCGAGGGCATAAAGCAGGGAG
>CAZHSS010000051.1:1516-9183 GCA_964535205.1 uncultured Verrucomicrobiota bacterium | reverse complement strand
TGGCGGGTGTTCCCGACGGCGCGGAGCCGGACGGACCTGGATCTGCTGCGCGGCGAAGGCTTCCAGCCGGTTGAGCTGGATCTGGCCGATCCGGATTCGGTAGAGCATGCCGCCGAGGAGGTGCTGGAACTTTCGCAGGGTTTGATGGGCGCGGTGGTCAACAATGCCGGCTACGGCCAGCCGGGGGCGTTGGAGGATTTGTCGCGGTCCGCCGTTCGCAAGCAGTTCGAGACCAACGTGCTGGGCACGCTGGATTTCACCCGCCGGTTTCTTCCCCTGTTCCGCCGGCAGGGCGCCGGCCGCATCGTGCTGGTGACCTCGGTGCTGGGGCGGATTGTCATTCCGTTCATGGGCGCCTATTGCGCCAGCAAGTTTGCCTTGGAAGCCATGGGCGACGCGTTGCGAATGGAGCTGGGGCCGGCGGGCATCTCGGTTTCGCTGGTGGAGCCGGGACCCATCAAGACCCGTTTTCGCCGCCGGGTCGTCAGCGAAGCCACCCGGGGGCTGGAAATGAAAAACTCCGCCTTTGCCCGGCAGTACGCCAGAGAGCTGAGCGAGCCGGACCGAACCTATTCGCGGCCGACGGATGTCTTCCAGAAGCCGCCCGAAGCCGTGGCGAGCCGGATCGTGCATGCGCTGGAATCCAAGTCCCCCCGCGCGCGTTATCCGGTGACCGGCGCCGCCTGGCTGGCCGAAGCCGCTGTCCGCTTCGTTCCCGGGCGCGTGCGCGACGCCCTGATGGTCTCGAAAGTCATTGGCCGCGAGGTCGGGCCCGCCGAGTCGCCGCCGCCGGCCTGACCCGCGCCCGTTTTCGTGCTTTCTATTTTTCCACAGTGTGGAAAAATGACCCGGAATTTTTCCACGGCATGGAAAAAAGTTTTCCATAGCGTGGAAAAAACGCCGGAAATTTTTCCATAGCGTGGAAAATCCGGAAAAAAGTTTTCCATAGCGTGGAAAACCAGAGTGGATGAGGAGTGACATGGACATTCGGGAAGTGGAGCAATTGACCGGGCAGACGCTGGCGGAGCTGGCGGGGGCGGCGGACCTGGCCGCGGTGGAGGCGTTGCGGGTGAAGACCATCGGCCGCAACGGGATGCTGCCGGAGCTGATGAAGGGTTTGAAAGACGTGCCCGCCGCCGACAAGCCGGCGATGGGCCAGGCGCTGAACCGCTTCAAGGTATCGGTGACGTCGGCGATCAACGAGCGCAAGGCGGCGCTGGAGTCGGCGGCGAAGTCGGCGAAGGCGGGGGCGTTCGACCTGACCCTGCCGGGGCGCTGGCCGCGCCGCGGGCGCCTGCATCCGATCCAGCAGCTGATCGACCGCACCAGCGGGATCTTCCGCCGGATGGGCTTCACGGTGGCGGACGGGCCGGACGTCGAGACGGAATACTACAACTTCGATGCGCTGAACACGCCGGCGGACCATGTGTCGCGCGATCTGGCCGACACGTTCTACCTGCCGGGGGGCGTGCTGCTGCGGACGCAGACCTCGGCCGTGCAGGCGCGCTACATGGAAAGCCATCCGCCGCCGGTGCGGATTGTCTGCCCGGGGCGCTGCTACCGGCGCGACACGACCGATGCGACACACTCGGCGAATTTTCACCAGATCGAGGGGCTTTACGTGGACGAGACGGTCAGCCTGGCGGACCTGAAGGGGGACATCGACCACTTCGCGCGCGAACTGATGGGGCCGGGCGTGAAGTCGCGCTTCCGCACGCATTTCTTCCCGTTCACCGAGCCGAGCGTGGAGGTGGATTTCTCCTGCCACATGTGCGGCGGCAAGGGCTGCCGCGTCTGCAAGCAGAGCGGCTGGATCGAGATCATGGGCGCCGGCATGGTGGACCCCCACGTTTTCCAGATGGCCGGCTACGATCCCGAACAGGTCACCGGCTATGCCTTCGGCATGGGCATCGAACGGCTGGCGATGATTCTCTTCGGCATTGATGACATCCGGCGGCTCTATGAAAACGATGTCCGCTATCTTGCCCAATTCTGACAATTCATGAAGACAATTATTAACGCAAGAGTCGCAAAAGACGCTATCCGGACAGGATCCGGTCTGCGCTTGCGTGACTTTTGCGTCGCTTGCGCCTCTTGCGTTTAAGGGTTTTGGTTAGGAAAAGAAGATGAAAATACCGTTGAGCTGGTTGAAGGATTACGTGGCGTTCGAGGACACGGCCGAGGGGCTGGCGGACCGGCTGACGTTTTCGGGAATCGAGGTCGAGGGCATTTCCACCACAGGCGGCGGGGTGCCGGGCGTGGTCGTCGGCGAGATCAAGGCGATCGAGAAGCATCCCAACGCGGACAAGCTGACGCTGTGCCGGGTGGATTTCGGCGCGGCGGAGGAGCTGACGGTGGTGTGCGGGGCGCCGAATGCGGCGGTGGGCGGGAAGCATCCGTTTGCGCCGCTGGGCACGGCCCTGCCGTGCGGCTTCACCATCGAGAAGCGCAAGGTGCGCGGCGTGTTCAGCGAGGGCATGCTGTGCGCAGAGGACGAGCTGGGCATTTCCGACGACCACGAAGGCCTGATGGTGCTGGACACGAAATGGGCGCCGGGCACGCCGCTGGCGGAGGTCATGGGGCCGCCCGAGACGGTCATCGAAGTGGAGATCACGCCGAATCGCCCGGACTGCCTGAGCCTGCTGGGGGTGGCGCGAGAAGTGGCCGCGCTCTACGGCACGACGCTGAAACGGCCTGAGATCGCGTTCGCCGAGTCGAACATGCCGGTCGAAAAGGCGACCAGCGTGATCGTGGAGGATGCCGCGGACTGCCCGCGCTATACCGCGCGAATTCTGCAGAACGTAAAGGTCGGCCCGAGCCCCGACTGGATGAAGCGCCGGCTGGAAGCGGCCGGCATCCGGGCGATCAACAACATCGTGGACATCACGAACTACGTGATGCTGGAGTGCGGCCAGCCGTTGCACGCCTTCGACCAGAAGCTGCTGGAGGAAGGCCGCATCGTGGTGCGCCATCCGAAGCCGGGGGAAAAGATTCTGACGCTCGACGGCGTGGAGCGGGAACTGGAACCGCAGATGCTCGTGATTGCTGACGCCGTGAAGCCGATGGCTGTGGCGGGCGTTATGGGCGGCGAGCACAGCGGGATCAACGACACGACGACGGAGGTACTGCTGGAGAGCGCGACCTTCCGCCCGGGCGCTGTCCGGAACACCGGCAAAACGCTGGGCATGCTGTCGGATGCGTCGTACCGCTTCATGCGCGGGGTGGATGCGGAGCTGGCGGACTGGGCCAGCCGGCGCGCGGCGCAGCTCATGGCGGACCTGGCCGGGGCGACGGTGCTCAAGGGCGTGGTGGATGTCTGGCCCGAGCCGAAGAAACCCTGGCGCGTGACCTGCCGCCCGGCGCGCCTGGAAGCCCTGCTGGGGCTGTCCGCGGCGCCGGAGACCATCGCGCAGGCGTTTAAGTCACTCGGGTTGAAGGTGCTCGCGGCTTCGGCGGACGCGATCGAGGTGGAAGTGCCGACGTTCCGCGAGGACTTGACGCGCGAGGCGGATCTGATCGAGGAATACGCGCGGCTGCACCTGAAGGAACTGCCGCCGGTCCGGCCCATGGCGACCATCGTGCCGGAGGCCGACGATTCGCCGGCGCAGGCGCAGGCCCGTCTTCGCGAAATCCTGGCGGGTCTGGGTCTGCAGCAGGTCATGCACTACAGCTTCCTGGCGGAGGGACTCCTGGATCTGTTCGACAAGGACAGCGCCGCGGGCCGCGTCAAGCTGGCCAATCCGCTGACGGCGGACCATACGGTGATGCGCGACGCCCTGCTGCCCCAGATGGTGGAAACCATCGGGCTGAACGTGTCGCGGCAGATTTCCGAAACGGCGTTTTTCGAGACCGGCCGGGTGTTCCGGCTGGACGCGAACGGCGCGCCGTCGGAGGAGGAACATGTGGCCGTCGGCCTGTTGGGGCCGGTGGGGCGCACGGGGCTGGACACCTTCCGGCCGGCGGGGGAACTGGAGATGTTCCTGTGGATCAAGGGCCTCTGGGAGCAGGCCTCGGCGGCGCTCAAGCTGCGCGGGACGGTGCTCCGGCCCGCGGACCGGCCCTGGAGCGAACCGGGGCGGGGCATGGAGATCCTCGTGGATGGCGAACCGGTCGGCTGGCTGGGGCTGCTGCATGCGGCGATTGCCCGTGAATGGCGCATCCATGAGCCCGTGGGCCTGCTGGAGACGGCCGTGAAGCCGCTGCTCAAGGATATGGCTACAATGCAAGGACTGACCCCTCCGCCGAGCTATCCGAGCATCCGGCGCGATGCGGCGCTGATCGTGGCGGCGGACGTGCGCCACGAACGGGTGCTGGAGGTGGCGCGCGCCGCGGCCCCGGCGGAACTGGAACGCATCGAGCTGTTCGATATCTATGAAGGTCCGAACCTCGGTGCCGGCCGTAAAAGCATGGCGTATGCCTTCACCTACCGGTCAACGACCGGTACGCTGACCGACGAAGTGGCCAACGCGTTCCAGACGAAAGTCAATGCCGCCCTGAAACGGGACCTTCCGGCGGAAATCCGGGAAGGATAGCCTCCGCGGACATGGCGCCCATTCGCTTCATCTATGTCCGGAACCTCATCTCCCGGACGGTCAACGGGACCTTCCAGGAGCTGTCGTTCGCGGTCCGGGTGCTGAACATCGGCCATGGCAAGCGGGTGGCCATCCACTGGTGCGGCGAAGATGGGAACTGGCGGGAATCGCCCGCGGATTTCCGCTGCACGCTGGCCGGCGGCGACGAGGTGTGGGTGGCGGATCTGGCCCTGCCCCTGACGATGGACACCTCCATTCCCGGCAACATCCAGTTCGCCGCCTGCCTGGAACGCGGCGAGGAGCAGTACTGGGACAGCCGATTCGGCAGCAATTATCAATCGGACGCGGATTCGGGGGTGATCGTTTTCGAGCCGGTGGACGTGCGCGTCACGGGCTGCCGGCCGCATCTGCCGGCGGCCATGGTATCGCTGCCGCTGGAAGTGGCGGTGCGCCAGGAGATCGAAGCGGAGGCCGTGACGATCCACTGGACCACGGACGGCTGGGCCACGGCCCAAACCACGCCGGCCTATTTCCGCCGCGACCACTGGGACCGCAGCGCGGGCAGCAACGCGCGCAATCCCAACCGCTACGGGTGGGGCATCTGGGCCGCGCGCCTGCTCCTGCCGCAGGCGTACCGCGTCGAGTTTGCCGTGGAATGCCGCACGCGGAGCGGCGCCGTCTGGGACAACCACGGCGGCGGCAACTACCGTGTGCAGCGCGACACCCTCAAAGTGCTCACCCTGAATCTGCACACCTGGCAGGAGGAGGACGCGGCGGCCAAGCTCGCCACCGTGGCCCGCGCCATTCGCGAACGGCGGATTGATCTGGTCTGCCTGCAGGAGGTCGGCGAGGACTGGAACGACGGGGCGGGGGACTGGGCGACGAACGCCGCGCGCATCCTCAACGACCAGCTCCCGCGGCCGTACCATCTGCACGCCGACTGGTCGCATCTGGGGTTCGACCGCTACCGCGAAGGTGCGGCCATTCTCAGCCGCCATCCGTTCGGCGCCACGGATGCGGGGTATGTCTCCGACAGCGCCGATCCCTACGACATTCATTCGCGCAAAGTCGTCATGGCCCAGGTGCGCGTCCCGTTCATGGGAGTTCTCAACGTCTTCAGCGTCCACCTGAGCTGGCCCGCCGACGGGTTTTATCCGCAGTTCGACCGCCTGCACCGCTGGGCGCAGGAGCGACGGACACCGGACATCGCCGGCACCCTGCTGTGCGGCGACTTCAACATCGCCGCCGGCAGCGAGGCGTTCCGGCACATCGTGGAAACCGGCGCCTACGAAGAGCAGATGCTGAAGATCCGCCGGCCGGCGGAATTTCACCGGGTTTTCCGGGACGAGCCGCGCACGGATTCCATGCAGGCGCTGGCGGGCGACGGGCGCATTGACTTCATCTGGCTGGACGCCGGCTCGCGGCTGCGGGCCATCGCCGCGGAAGAGCTGTTCACGCCCGGCGTTTACGGGCGCGTCTCCGATCATACCGGCTACCTGGTGGAATTCGAGCTGCGATGAGGCGGGCGAGTGGAATGGGCTGAACAATATGCCGTTCCCGCCGAGGCCTATCTGAGCGCGCCCTTCGCGCGGCACAACGAGTTCCGCGAGCTGTTTCTCCTGCGCTGGGGCCGCATCCATTTCCACGTCCACTGGGGCGTGGACATGAACGTGAAGGTGCTGCTGAAGGTGTTCCACGAAGACGGCACGTGCGAGCACTACCTGGCCCATACCGATCCGTGCGACGTCGAGTGGAACCGCCACCGGCGCGCCACCCGCGACCTGTTCATCCACCCCCGGCCGATGCACCAGGGCAACGTCACCTGCGTCAAGTTTTCCTACATTCTCCATCACGACGGCCGCTCCATCCCGTCGCGGCTGGAATACATCTTCATGGATGGACCGGATTTCCACCACGCCGGCGAAGTCCGGCGGCACGTGACGGATCAGTGGGCCACGCCCAACCCGTGGCGTACGCGCGAGACGGACGCCGGCCAGCTGCAGCGCGATGTGGACCACATCAACCACCACTTTGATTCGCTGAACCTGATTCCCAAGTTCACCAAGGGGCAGGCGTGGCATCCGTACCATCCCAAGCGCTACATCCACGACCAGATCGACGCGATGATCTGGCGCCGCCAGACCCAGCCCGGCCGGCCCTGCGCCATCCAGGTCTGCGTGGATTGCATTGACGACGCCGACTTCATCCGGCACCTCATCCATGCGCACCGCTGCGGCGTCCCGGTGCAGTGCATCGTGGACTGGCGCAAGATGACCCTGACCAACAGCGGCAACTATCTGGCCTTGAAACGCTCCGGCATCGAACTGCTCGGGGAGATCTGCACCACCCGGGACCCCCTTGCCGAAGTCGCCACCGACATGCACAACAAATTCATCGTGTTCGGCGACGAGGATGCCATCGTCGGCTCGTTCAACATCACCTTCGACCGCTGGGGCAGCAACTGGGAGTCGGGCATGACCTTCCGCTCGCAGGGCGTCTGCCGCCTGCTCGACAATATCTTCCAGGCCTGCCGGGGCGGGGTGATCCAGCGCTACGGCGTGGATCCGTTCGCGCATTTCAACCTGCTCTATACCTTCGGGCGCACGGCCATGCTCAACGGCCGCTACTACCGTCCGCACCAGGCGATCCTGGCGGAAATCCACCGCGCGCGGCATTCGATCCACCTGTGCCTTTTTTTGATCGGAGAACTGCGCGGGGAGCACGGCGACAGCGTGGTGGATGCGCTGATTCAGGCCTGGCGGCGCGGGGTGTACGTGCGCCTGATTCTCAACGGGCACCTGGCCTGGCAGGGGGACCCGGGCCGGGAGCGCTCCTGGGACGAAGAGCTGCACCGGCCGCTGCTGCCTGCGGTGCGCCGACTGCAGGAGGCCGGCCTGCCCATCGCGCTGGTGTATGGCGTCCACGACCGCCCCGTCCCGTATTCCCCCGTGCACTCCAAGCAGTGCGTCATTGATGAACGCATCGTGCTGGACGGGTCCTTCAACTGGTACAACACCTCTGTGTTGTCCCACGATCTGCTGGCCGTCATCCACAACCCCGGCATTGCCCGGTTGTATCTCGACGAAGCCCGCCAGATCCTCGAATCCTTCCGCGTCGTCTGGATCAGCCAGACCC
>CAZHSS010000051.1:0-1506 GCA_964535205.1 uncultured Verrucomicrobiota bacterium | reverse complement strand
CCCGCTGAGTCCCGGAACAGCTATTCGCTGCGGGCGGGCTGGGCGTCCTCCGCATCCGGGGCGGCCGGCGGCCCGGCGAATTCCGGATCCAACGCGGTATTCAGCATGAACGCCAGGCGCACCCCGGCCTTTTGGAGCTGTTCGGCCACGACCGGTACCTGCGCATCTATGTAGTTTTCGCGGGTCAGATTCATGCCCGGGCGGGCCCATTTGTAGGGGACCCGGTCCCCATTGCTCATGCGGTAGGCCTTTTTCCGGGCGACCCAGTAGCTGTCCACGGCCCACTGCATAACGTCTCCGTGCATCCAGCGGCGGATTTCATCCGGGGAGATGTCCTGCTGGAGCGACCGGACCACCTCCCGGGTTGGGCGGCCGGCGACCAGTTCATACACCAGGTATTCATCCCAGGCACTGTGCAGATTGGGGGAGAAATCCAGCGCGTCTTCCGGGCCGAAGGCAAAGTGCCGGCCCATGAACGAATTCACCGGCAGCATGTTGCCGCCCATGTCGCCGTACCGGAAGGCGCAGTGCAGGGGTTGATGGACATCGCCGACGAAATGGACCAGGAAGCGCAGAGCATCCAGACGGCGCTCGCCCTCCAGGGTTTCGCTTTTGAGTTCACCGTGCCAGCGGATGATCTGGGTGACGATGTCATGGCCATCCGCCGGCGGTTTCAACTCGAAGTGTTCATCATACCACAGGCCGGCATCAAACTCGATGAAGTGCCAGCGGCCGTTCTGGGGATACAACCCGGCGTATTCCTTGCTGCCCCGGATCGAGTCGGGCCAGCTGGCCACGTCGTAGTGGCTCAGTTTGTAGGCGCCGAGGATGTCGTCCACGGCCGCCCGGGCGACCGGGGTCAGGTGGAACAGGGCGATTTCCGAGACGATTTCATGGCCTTCCGGGCCCCAGGCCTGTCCCGAAAGGGGCAGCGCCAGCGCGATAATGGCGGCCAGCATTCCGTGTTTCAGTATCTGCCTCATGGCGTATTCTCCTTGGCATGAAAAGGAAATCGGGGCGACTGGATTTGAACCAGCGACATCTAGCTCCCAATCCCGATACCCGCCGAGAGGCGGCGTGATCGGGACTACCAGGCGATTTGTTGCCATACCGGGGGATTGATTTGATTGTCGGGGCCCTGAATCCACCGCAGGATCGTTTTGCGGCTCTTTGATTGTTTTATCTGTCGCTCAAGGCTCAAGGCCTCATCTCGGGTATCTACCGCCTTGAGGAAGACCTGAAGCCAATCGTTTGTACGCCGCGTATAGCGCTGATGTCCAGCCCGGTGATGCCGTAGACGCTCATCTGGATCAGCCGATTCGCCGATATAGAAGCGGTTGATGGCTGGGCTGTAGAGGATATAGACGTAGTGCATGAGAAAGGAATCGGGGCGACTGGATTTGAACCAGCGACATCTAGCTCCCAAAGCTAGCGCTCTACCAGGCTGAGCCACGCCCCGTTATTAAACTGTATCCAACACCAAGGCGCTCTACCATCCCGACACCC
>CAZHSS010000050.1:384-9553 GCA_964535205.1 uncultured Verrucomicrobiota bacterium | reverse complement strand
TGTCATAGACCTCGTGGGTGATCTGCGCGCCGGTCATCCCGTCCGGAATGTCCAGCTCCTGCGCCCGGGCCCATTCGCGCATGGCGTCCACGGACCGCTCGAACCAGTCCGCGCCCGCGTGCTCGCGCACCAGATCATGATAGGTCGCCACGCGCCACGGCGGCGTCAGGTCCACGGGCTCCTGCCCCTCCTTGCCCACCCGCATCGTCCCGCACACCGCCTGCGCCGCCCCGCTGACCAGCTCCTCGACCAGCTTCCTCATCGTGCGCATGTCGCCGAAGGCCTCGTAGATCTCCAGCGCCGTGAACTCCGGATTGTGCGACCGGTCGAGGCCTTCGTTGCGGAAATTCTTGCCCATCTCGAAGACCTTGTCATAGCCGCCCACCAGCAGGCGCTTGAGGTAGAGCTCCGGCGCGATCCGCAGAAACATCTCCTGCCCCAGCGCGTTGTAGTGCGTCCGGAACGGCGCGGCGATCGCCCCGCCCGCCAGCGCCTGCAGCACCGGCGTCTCCACCTCGAAGTAGCCCCGCGCCTCCAGCTCCCGCCGCAGGAACGACAGCAGGCGGCTGCGCGCGTCGAACACCCGGCGCACGTCCGGATTCGCGATCAGATCCAGGTACCGCTGGCGGTAGCGCACCTCCGTGTCCTGCAGCCCGTGCCACTTCTCCGGCAGCGGATGCAGCGCCTTGGCCAGCAGCTCCCACTGCTGCACCTTGATCGACGGCTCCCCCGTGCGCGTCGTGAACAGCTCGCCCTCCACCCCGATGAAATCCCCGAGATCCACCGCCTTGAACGCCGCGAACGAGTCGTCGCCCAGCGCGTTTTTCTGCACGTAGATCTGGAACTTGTCCGTGCCGTCCTGCAGGTGGGCGAACGTGCTCTTGCCCATTTCGCGCACGGCCGTCACGCGCCCCGCCGCCCGCACGGGGCGGCCCTCGGCAAACCCCGCGCGAAGCTCCGCCAGCGAACCCGTGCGCTCGAACGCCCGCCCGTACGGCCGGTGGCCCGCCGCCTTCAGCGTCTCCAGATGCGCCAGCCGCTGCCGGCGGAATTCGATTTCATGCGCGGTCAAATCCATGGGAAATCCTCGGGGTTGAAAACGCGCCCACCCTACCCCGCCCCCCCCGCGAAATCAATACCGGACGTCCCCGCCCGGCCGCCGCTCTTTTCCTCCGCCCCGCGCCTGTGGTAGAGTGTCCGCCACATGTCCGCATCCCCATCCAAGCCAGCCGACGCCGCGCCCCTGCTGGTGCTCGCCATCGGGCAGTTCGACGGCGTTCATCTCGGCCACCAGGCCGTGTTCCGCGCCGCGGTGGAATCCGCCCGGGCGCGCCAAGGCGTCGCCGGCTGCCTGACCTTCCATCCCCACGTCGCCTCGGTGCTCGATCCCGCCCGCGCCCCCGTCCTCCTCGCCACCCCCGCGCAGAACCAGGCCTGGATCGCCGCCTGCGGCATCGGGCCCATCCATACCCTCCCCTTTACCCGCGAACTCGCCGCCCTCGGCCCCGCCGAATTCCTCGCCCTGCTCCGGCTGGAATTCCCCGGCCTGGCCGAAATCGCCGTCGGACGGAATTTCACGTTCGGCAAAAACCGCGCCGGCCATGCCGGCACCCTCCCCGGCCTGGCCCGGTCCGCCGGCCTCGCGGCCCGCATCGTCCCCCACGTCGAACACGACGGCGCCCCGGTCTCCAGCACCCGCATCCGCGCGGCCGTCGCCGCCGGCGACATGCCCCTGGCCCGCGCGATGCTCGGCCGGCCCTTCGCCCTCGCCGGCGAAGTGGTGCGCGGACGCGCCGTCGGCCGCACCCTCGGCTTCCCCACCGCCAACCTCCGGCCCATCCTGCCCATCCGCCCCGCCCCCGGCATCTATGCCGCCCGCCTCCACCTGCCCGACGGCCCCCGCCCCGGCGCCGCCTTCGTCCCCGATCCCGCCGACCCCGCCCAGGCCCACTTCGGCCCCGTCGTCGAAATCCATGTCCCCGGACTCGACCGCGACCTCTACGGACAACCCCTCGACATCTCCTTCACCCGCCGGCTCCGCGGACACATCCCCTTCCCCGATGCCGCCGCCGCCGCCGGCCAGATCGCCCGCGATACCCGTCAGGCCCTCGACGCCGACGCCCGGGACAACCCATGACCCCCGTTTTCCACGCCATGGAAAACTTTCCGGCCCGTTTTCCACGCCATGGAAAAAATGCCGGTCCTGCTTCAGCAGGATTTTCCACACCGTGGAAAATTCCGCCGTTTTTTTCCACGCCATGGAAAATGTTTCCCCGGATTTTCCACGCCATGGAAAACTTTCTTCCACACCGTGGAAAATCCGGAAAATCCCGTCCGCCGCCCTCCGCAGGCTTGCCGCGCCACGGGCGTGGACGTGGCCGCCGGCCCCCCGCCATTCCCTTTGTCCGCCGTCCGCACAATGCGGATGTTCCTTCCCTCATTCCTCCGCCGTCCGCAGGACGTGGATGCAGAGGATTTCTTTTGGAATTGGCCGGGGCTTCTCGCGAAAATAACCGGTGGATTTTCCAGAGGTGCCGCTTCGCGGACGACCCGAGTTGGACTCATGTCCACGAGAGGTCGGCCGCGAAGCGGCAGAATGGAAAAGACGCGGGTTGGTTTTCGCGCCGGCCGATTCCAAAAGAAATCCTCTCTTCGCTCCCATCCGCCCCACCCCGACCGGCCGCCGCATGACCGCCCCCCGCCGCACCGCCGAACTCCTCGCCCCCGCCGGCGAAAAAGCCTCCGCCTACGCCGCCTTCGCCTTCGGCGCCGACGCCGTTTACACCGGCCTGCCCCGCTTCTCCGCCCGCGCCGAAGCCGTCAACCTCTCTCCCCGCGACCTCGAGGAAGTCGTCGCCTTCGCCCACACCCAGCCCCGCCCCCGCCGCGTGTACGTCACGCTCAACACCCTCCTGCGCGATGCCGAACTGCCCGACCTCCTCCGCTCCCTCGCCTGCTGCGCCGACTGCGGCGCCGACGCCGTCATCGTGCAGGACCTCGGCGTGGCCCGCCTCGCCCGCCGCCATTTCCCCGCCCTGCGCCTGCACGCCTCCACCCAGATGGCCCTGCACAACCTCGAAGGCGTCCGCGCCGCCGCCCGCCTCGGCTTCTCCCGCGTCACCCTCGCCCGCGAACTCACCCTGGCGGAACTCCGCGCCATCGCCCGCCACTCCCCCGTCGAACTCGAAACCTTCCTGCACGGCGCCCTGTGCTACTCCTATTCCGGCCTGTGCCTCTACTCCGCGCTCCTGCGCGGACGCTCCGGCAACCGCGGCGCCTGCGCCTATCCCTGTCGCGACGCCTTCCGGCCGGCGCCCGGAGCCGACTATGGTTGTTATAACAACCATAATGACGAATACGCCGGCGTCCGGGACTATGGTTGTTATAACAACCATAGTCACCCGGAGACCGGAACCGGCGGCCTGGTGTTCTCCATGAAGGACCTCGCGGCAGGCGGATTGATCCGGGATCTGGTCGAGGCCGGCATCGCGTCGCTCAAGATCGAAGGCCGCAAGAAATCGCCGCTCTACGTCGCCGCCGCGGTGAACGTTCACCGCAAGCTCCTGGACGACACGTTCGCCCCCGGCGAGCAGGAGTCGTGCGCCCACGACCTGCGCACCATCTTTTCCCGGCCCTGGACCGGGCTCTATCTGCGCAGCCGCGCCAACCGCGACGTCATTGACCCCGCCGCCACGGGCCACCGCGGCACACCGGTCGGCCGCGTCGAACTCGCCGGCCGCGGCTTCCTCCGCTTCCGCACCGAACGGCCCCTGGAAGTCCACGACGGCCTGCAATTCGAACCGCCCGGCGAAACCCGTCCGTACGGGTTCGCGGTGGAGGAAATCGTCCTGCCCAACGGCCAGCGCGCCTTCGACGTCCCGGCCGGCTCCCGCGTCCAGGTGCCCGTGCCGCCTGGCGCCCCGCACATGGAACAAGGCACCCCCCTGTTTCTGGCCTCGTCCCAGGCCGTCAAGCGACGCTACCGCGTCGAACTGCCCAACCCGCGCGACCTGCGGCGGCGCTTTCCGGCCGACATCCGATTCGATCTGTCCGAATCCCGCGCCGAGGTCTCCGCTACCGCCGCCGCCGATGGCCATGAACTCTCCGCCTCCCTCTCTCTCGACGGCCCCTTTCCTCCGGCCCGCAAGGCCGGCGCCATGGCCGGCGCGCTGCAATCGGCCTTCGGCAAGCTCGGCGACACTCCCTTTGAGCTGCGGAATCTGGCCTGCACCGGACCGGACCTGTTCATTCCCGTCTCGCAGCTCAATGCCCTCCGCCGCGACCTCTTCGCCGCGCTCGAACAGCAGCTTCAGGCCGCCCGGGAACAGGTGATCCATAAGGCCATCGACTCCCTTGATTCCCTGAACCCTGAACCCTGCCCCCAGTCCTCTTCAACCAAAACGCCCGCGTTTTTGTTGAAAACCGACCAGCCCGCCGCCCTGCTGGAGGCTTTCCCGGACGGCGATCTTCCGCGCGTCACCGAACTGATCATCGAGCTTGGGCGCGAATCCATCGAGACCATCGGCCAGGCCCTGGCACGGCTGCCGGAGCGCATCGCGGTGCGCCTCGCCCTGCCCATGATCACCCGCTCCTGGGACCGCGAAGACCTCACGGCGCAGATCCGCCATTTTCTGGATGCCGGCATCCGCCGGTGGGAGGCCGCCAACCTGTCGGCCCTCGAGTTCCTGCCCCGCGACGCCGGACTGGAGCTTTCCGCCGACTGGCCGCTCTACACCCTGAACGCCGCGGCCATCGCCGAACTGCGCGGACAGGGTGTCTCGCGCTTCACCGTATCGCCCGAAGACACGCCGGAAAATGCCGCCGCCCTCGCCGCGCGCCTCCCCTTCGCTCTGGTCTGGCCCGTCCACCGCGATCCCCCCCTGTTCATCTCCGAATCCTGTCCGCACGCCGCGCGGCTCGGCGCCTGCCCCGGCCCGGAGAAATGCGGTTTCATCGAGGAATCCCTCGTCTCGAAGGCCGGAGAACCCGTGCGGATCGTCAACCGCCGCTGCCGCATCTACACCCTGATGGAGACGCCCATCCGATCCCCCCTGCCCCCCGGCGCCCCCCTCCTGCCCCGCGCCGACTTCCTCTATCGCCGCTGGTCCCCCGACGCCCTCCGCGACACTCTCAAACGGCTGGGATGACGGCGGGCGTGTCTGCGATTCATTGACCGCCCGGAAATGAAGCACCGTGGTTCAGGTCCATTTCATAAATGATGTAGCCATGATCAATCCATCATCCCGGCTCACCCGGAGGGTTCGCCCTACCCAAGACCTGCCTCATCTGGCTTATGGTAGGGCGAGGCGTCCCTGCCGAGCCGGGCTGTTGGGGCGCTACATGTTTATTGGAACCGCTCTAGTTGGCCGGCCCTTTAGGAGTGCGCGGGCATGACCGCGCTTTCTCGGGCCGCGACATGTCGCGGCCCCAAAGCGGCGTCATGCCGCCGCACTCCAAATCAAGTCACCTCATCGCAGATGCACCTTTTTCGCCTTTATCCCACCCTCCACCTTCTTCCCTTCTTGCCAAACCCCGCCGGGAACGCCATCATTCCGGCTGTCAAGGAACGAGGTGACGCCATGATCAAACACATCCTTTTCGGCGTGGATGGCTCGGCCCACGGCGACGTGGCGCGGGAATACGCCATGGATTTCGCCCTCCGCCTGAATGCCCAGCTCGAAGCCGTCCACGTGGTGGATTCGCGCATGCTGGATTTTCCGCTGATCGCTCCCCAGACCGGCCTGATCCCCTGGAATCCCGGGGTGCTGAGCGGCCTGCAGGACGGCCTGCGCACGCGCGGGGAAACCCTGCTGAAGGAGGCCGCCGAACGCGCCGCGGACGCAGGCATTGCCCTGACCACGTCGCTGGAATTCGGCCATCCCGCGCAGGTTTTCGGCGACATCCAGGCGCGGACCGAACTGGTGGTGCTGGGCCGGCAGGGCGAGCACGCCGGCGCCGAGTTCACCGGCTCGACCATGGAGCGCTTCATCCGCCGCGCCCGCCGCCCCTGCCTGGTCACCCCCGCCGAATTCCAGCCGGTCCGGAAAATCCTGGTCGGCACGGATGGCTCGTCCGCCGCCGGCCGCGCCCTGCACGAAGCCGTCGAACTGGCCAACGGGCTCCAGGTTCCGCTGGTGATCCTGGCCGTGGCCGAGCGCGAAAGCGACCTGCCGCTGGCCCAGAAAAACGCCCTTGAGGCGCACAGCCTCGCCCGGGCGCACGAATGCGCCGCCGCCTCGATCACCGCGGTCGGCGCGCCCGCCATCTGCCTGCTCGACAAGGCGGCGGAAACCGATTGCAACCTGATCGCCCTGGGATCGCACGGCCATGGGTGGATCTACGACCGCCTCATCGGCAGCACCGCCGCCCATGTGGCCTCCCGCGCTCCCGTCCCCGTCCTGCTGGTGCACTGACGTGAACGCGCGGCGATTCGTTCTTCCATGCATTGCCGTCCTGCTGCTCTCGGCCGGCTGCCTGGTGCGCTCGGTCCATCCGTGGCTGTCCGATGACTCCCAGGTGGCGGAGCCTTCCCTGGCCGGAACCTGGCGCGACGACAACGCCAAAACCACCGCGGCATTCACCGGCGAAAAGGGAAGCTACACCCTCGACGTCACGGACCGGCGGCAGGAAACCAGCACCCTGACCGCGAGTCTCCATTGCATCGGCGATACGCTGTTGCTGCAGATCGGCCCTGCGGAGCCGGAAGGGTTCAATGCCTTTGCCCTGCTGCCGGCGCATATCCTGTACAAGGCCGACCTGGAGGGAAACGTCCTGTCTCTGTACCCCGTTGACCTCGAATCCTTCGAGGCCCGCGCCGCGGAAGCCAGCCTGTCCCTGCTGGCGGAAGGCTCCAAGGACAATGGCTATGTCCTGACGGGAAGCCCGGAAGACGTGCAAGCCTTTCTGATCCGCCAGGCGGATGCCCCCGGGTTCTTCGCCTCTACCCCCCACTACAGCCTGACCCGGCAGCCGCCCGGTGCGGAGCCGGTCCCGGCCGCCCCTTCGCCGCACTAAACCGGCACCCTCCGCGCCGGCCGGGCCTGGACAGTTCCGATGCGCTTGGCGACCTTTGCGTTCTTGGCGTGAGACCGGCTGTCGGGTTGTCCGATCCACTCCAAACCCATTTCGCTGCGGATGGAACCGGGAGGGGCCAACAGCCGGGGACCTATCACCACAGAGGGCCACAGAGGAACACAGAGAAACAGCCGAAACAATGGATTTTCATGGATTCCCTCCGTGCCTCTGTGCTCTCTGTGGTGAAACCCCTTCTGCCGCTTCCCAAAGTCGATCCATAATCCGAATCCGTACAATCCGTGAAATCCGTAGCTGGATGTTGGGCTGTTCGGCTGTTCCGTGGCACGCGGCTCCTGTCACGTGCTGGATTTGTTTTTCGCGGTTGTGTTACATCCCGAACCCGCGCGGGCCAAGCTCCGCGCTACGCGGTCTGACCGCCGGCCCCTGGTCTCGGTTCTCTGTCTCCGCGGGGGGAACGGAGAAAGACTGCGGCAATCCGTTCCGGCAACGCATCGCGCGTGGCGGCCTCCACGTCGAAGCGATGCGCCGCGGCGGCACCCTCCCCCAGCCGCTCCAGCCAAACACCCAGCGCGCGCCGCTGGATCACCGCCAGCACCGGGGCTGGACCGCGAAACAACTCCGCCAGCGCATCGGCGAATCCATCCGCCCCCAGTTCGATCAATCCCAGTTCGTCAATAACCACCGGATCGCCCCCGGCGGCGGGTTTGAGTCCGGCTGCGACCGCCGCGCGGAACGCCTCCGCATCCAGTTGATACGGCAGGCCGCCCGGCGCCACCGGCGCCGCCACGCGCCGGGCGACCGGCCGGCATTCCCCCGTCCAGGTTTCCAGAACCAGCACCGGCGCCCCCCGGCCCGCCCCGCCCCAGTGCGTGAAAAATCCCGCCGGGGTCCGCCAGCCCAGCCGCGCCATGGCGGCCCGCACCGCCGTGCTCTTGCCGCTGCCGATCTCCCCGCTGAGAATGACCTTGGCGCCAGCCATGACCTGCCTACGCTTGCTCTGAGGAAGCGGCATTCCCGGACTTCTTCTGCTTGCGGCTGCGCAGGGCGTCGAAGAGAAATCCCAGTTCCGGGAACCGGAACAGGCGCGCCAGGCCGAAATACACCGCCGCGCCCAGCGCAATGGCCAGCGGCACGCCGATGATCTGGGCGGCCTTGTGCGGCAAATAGACGTAGAGCCAGGTCGTAATCCCGCGTTCCGCAAACCACGCCACGGCCGCCATGGCCGCCGCCGCGCCCAGCGCCCGCCCCAGTCCCGCCAGAATGCCGCGGAGGCCGAAGGGACCGAGCCGCCGGCGCAGAAACAGCGCCAGCATCAGCCCGTTGAAGCCTTCGGAAATCACGGTCGAGAATGCCAGCCCGGCGTGCTTCCAGTATTCGGGCAGGGTCAGCGCGGAGACCACGTTGAGCGTAAAGTTGAGCGACACGGCGCAGAGCCCGATCTTGACGGGCGTGCGCGTGTCCTGCAGGGCATAGAACGCGGGCACGAAAACCTTGGCCAGGCAGAATACCATCAGGCCGGGCGCATAGAACGACAGCGCGCGGGCCGTAAGCCAGGTGCTGCGCGGATCGAATGATCCCTGCTCGAACAGCATCTGCACGACGGGCCCGGCCAGCACGAACAGGCCCACCGCCGCCGGTGTCATCACGAACAGCAGCGTCCGCAGCCCGTGATGGATCGCCCCGCGCATTTCGTCGTGTTTGCGCTGCGCGGCGAAATCCGACAGCACCGGCAGCAGCACCGTCCCCAGCGCCGTGGCCAGGATGCCCTGCGGCAAATAGATCAGCCGCTCGGCGTAGAACAGCGCCGAGGGGGCCCAATCGCCAACCCACTTCAGCGCGATCAGGCTGTTGACCATCACGTTGACCTGGTTGACCGCCAGCCCCAGCGCCGACGGGCCCATCAGCAGGAAGACCTGCTTCACGCGCGGATCGCGCCAATCGGAATCAATGCCCGGCCGCCAGCCCACCCGCCACAGCGACGGCACCTGGTACGCCAGCTGCACCGCCCCCGCCGCGAACACCGTCCAGGCCAGGGCTTGAATCTGCGCGGTCGCGCCGCCGCGGACCACCGGCAGGACGAACAAGACCGACAGAATCCACGTGATGTTCAGCAACGCCGGCGTGAAGGCCGACA
>CAZHSS010000050.1:0-374 GCA_964535205.1 uncultured Verrucomicrobiota bacterium | reverse complement strand
AATCAATGCCTCATCGAGCCGGGATTCGGGCTGCGCTGACACCGTGGCGATGACTGTCAACGAACCGCCATTCTCAATGTTGCGCGCGGCGCTCAGCACACGCTTCAGCGGCAGCACGGCCGCCGCCTTTTCACCCAGCTCGGACCACCGCAGTCCCGCGCTCATGCCGACGATGCCCAGCACGACGATGCCCAGCAGAAACGCGCCGACCAGCGTGACGACCCGCCGCGCCAGCCGCCACGCCGCGGCCTCGCCTTCGGTCCGGCGCGATTCCATGAACACGGGGATGAACGCCGAGGACAGCGCGCCTTCGCCGAACAGCGCACGGAACAAATTGGGAATGCGGAACGCCACCACGAACGCGGACATCGCCA
>CAZHSS010000049.1:7181-9630 GCA_964535205.1 uncultured Verrucomicrobiota bacterium | reverse complement strand
GTTTCGGCAGCAGCCGCAGCAGCGAAAGCGCCGTCACGGTCTTCCCGCAGCCCGATTCCCCCACCAGCCCCAGCACCTCCCCCCGGCGGATGTCGAACGATACGCCGTCCACCGCGCGCAGGAACCCCGACGCGGTCTCGAACCCCACGCGCAATTCCTCTATCTGAAGCAGCACCTCGCTCATCCCCGCCGATCTTCCAATGCCCCGGCGGGCATTGGCAAGCGTTTTAGCCCGGCGGTTCCGCCCGGGGAGCCCCCGCCTCGGCCGCCAGCGCGGCGCGCAGCACCTCGCGATCGTCGAAATGCACCATGCGCCCGCCCGTTTCCTGGTAGGTTTCGTGGCCCTTTCCCGCCACCAGCACCGTGTCGCCGTCCCGGGCGTCCCGCAGGGCCAGGCGGATGGCAGCGGCGCGGTCGGGTTCGACGGTCCGGGGCCGCTGCGGATCCATGCCGGACACAATATCGTCCAGGATGGCCCCGGGATCTTCGTTGCGCGGATTGTCGCTGGTGACATAGGCATGGTCGGCCAGTTCCGCGACGGCGGCGCCCATGCGGGGCCGCTTGCTCCGGTCGCGGTTGCCGCCGCAGCCGAACACGCACAGCAGGCGGCCGGGCGTGGTCTCGCGCAGGGTCTGCAGCACGTTGCGCAGCGCGTCTTCGGTATGCGCGTAATCCACGAACAGGTGCCGCGTGCCGCGCGGATCCTCGATCCGCTCCAGGCGGCCGGGCACCGGCGCCATCCGCGCCAGCGCGCGCGCCATCGCGGCGGGCTCCACCCCGAATCCGCCGCACACCGCCATCGCCGCCAGCGCGTTGGACACGTTGAACCGCCCCGCCAGCGGCAGCTCCACCGGGCACTCTCCCCACGGCGTCACCGCGCGGAAGACGGATTGACGTTTGGCGCAGCGCACGTCCGCCGCGCGCACGGCGGCCGCGGGATCGAACCCGTAGCCCACGACCCGCCCGCCCAGAAACGCCTCCCCCGCCAGCCGCCGCCCGTAGGCGTCGTCGAGGTTCACGATGGCCGGGGCCGCCGCGGAGGCCGACGCCAGCGCCTCGAACAGCCGCTTCTTGGCGAGAAAATAGTCTTCCATGGTGCGGTGGAAATCCAGGTGGTCCACGCTGAGATTCGTAAACACGGCGGCACAGAAGTCCGTTCCGCGCAGGCGGTCCGCCGCCAGTCCCTGCGACGACACCTCCATCGCGACGGCCTGGTCGCCGGCCTGCCGGCTTTCGGCCAGCATCTGCTGCAGATCGGGGGATTCCGGCGTGGTCCGGGAGGCGGCGATCCGGCGCCCTCCGTATTCATGGTACACCGTGCCGATCAGGCCGGCGGGCAAGCCGGCTTCGCGCAGAATCTCCCGCACCATGAACGCCGTGGTCGTCTTGCCGTTGGTTCCGGTGATCCCGATGACACGCAGCGCGCGCGATGGCTCACCGTAGAACCGCGCCGAAATCTCGCCCATGGCCTCTCTCGCGCGCGCCGCGCGGACCGCGACCAGCCCGCGCAGCCCGTGCAGCGGCCCTTCGTGCAGCACCGCCACCGCCCCGCGCCGCACCGCCTCTTCGATGTGCAGCCGGCCGTCGGTGCTCGCCCCCGCCAGCGCGAAAAACAGCGCGCCGGGCCGGACCCGCCGCGAATCGTAGGCCAGCGCCGTCACGACCGTCCCGCCGCCGCCCGGCGCGTCCACGCCGCCGATGCCTTCCGTCAGGCGGGCCAGTTTCCATTCGCGCGCGGCGGGCGCGGATTCCGCCTTCACAGCGCCTCCTCCCCGGCACGGCCGGCCGCCGGTTGCCCGGTGGCTTCCGCCCGGCTCAGGTCCAGATAGCGGACCACCGGCTCGGCGATCTGCGCAAACACCGGCGCCGCCGTCTGTCCGCCCGTGCGGATCGGCTGGGGATTGTCCAGCACCACGATGATCGCCACCTCGGGCCGTTCCGCGGGAATCATGCCCACAAACGACGAAATGTTCGCGTTGCGCACGTAGCGCCCCGCCGCATCGATCTTTTCGGCCGTGCCCGTCTTGCCCGCCACCGTATAGCCCGGCACGGCCGCCTTGGTCCCCGTGCCGCCCTCGCGGGTCACCTCCAGCAGCATCCGCCGCATCCGCGCGGCCGTGCGCTCGGTGATCGGCCGCGCCACGGCCTCGGGCCGCGTCTCCCGCAGCACCACCCCGTCCTTGTCCACCACCTTCTGCACCAGGTAGGGCTTCATCCGGAACCCGTCGTTGCCGATGCAGCTCATGATCCCCAGCATCTGCAGCGCCGTCACCGCCACGCTGTGCCCCATCGCGATACGCGTGATGTCCAGCTTCGACCAGCTCTTCACCGGATTGAGAATGCCCCCCTCTTCCCCCGGCACCTCGATGCGCGTCGGCTGCCCCAGCCCGTACGCCTGTAAATAGCGGTACAGGCGCGCCTCGCCCAGCATCACCGCGATCTTCGCCGC
>CAZHSS010000049.1:0-7171 GCA_964535205.1 uncultured Verrucomicrobiota bacterium | reverse complement strand
GATGTTGCTGGACTTGCGCAGAATGCCCGTCACGTCCAGCTCGTCATAGGCGTGAAAATCCCGCAGCGGCCGCCCCCCGAAATACCAGATCCCCTTCTCGCAGTCGAAGAGGTCGTTGGTCGCCACGATGCCTTCGTTCAGCGCCGCCGCAACCACCCCGATCTTGAAAACCGACCCCGGCTCGTAGTTGACCCCCACGGCCCGGTTCAGGCGATCCTGCGGTTCGTAGCGGTTGAACTCGTTCGGGTCGTAGGCCGGGCGCGAGGCCATGGCCAGGATCGCCCCGGTGCGCACCTCCTGCACGATGGCCCAGGCCGCCTCCGGATGGAAGTTGGTCATCGCCGCATCCAGCGCCCGTTCGGTGAAGTACTGCACGTTCTGGTCCAGCGTCAGGTAGATGTTGGCGCCCTCCTTGGGCGCCACGTCCAGCGAGCGGCGCGTGTAGATTTCGCGACGCGCCCCGTCCTTTTCGCTCAGGCGCATCCCCGGGCGCCCCTGCAGCAGGTGGTCCCATCGCTGTTCGATCCCGGCGCTGCCCACGCTTTCGAAATTGGCAAAGCCCACGACATGGCAGGCCAGCTCCTGCTGCGGATAATGACGGGTGCTGACCGGTTCGAACCGCACGCCCGGCAGCTTCAGCGCCGCCACGCGCTCCACCACGTCGTCCGTCACCTTCGGCTGGATCAGCTCGTACTTCCGCCACGACCGGTTCGCCCGCTCGAACACCGTGGAAAAGTCCAGCCCCAGCACCGCCGCCAGCCGCGCGCTGACCGCCTGCGCCGCGTTGCTGCGCGCAATCACGTCCGGGGACACCACCACGTTCTGCAGCGTCAGGTCCAGCGCCAGCAGGTTGCCGTTCCGGTCCAGGATGCGCCCCCGCCCCGTGTCGAGATCCACCCGGATGCTGCGCCGCGTCCGGATGCGCTCCCGCAGCACCTCGTTGTCCCCCATATGCAGCTGCACCAGCCGGACGGCCAGGACGCCCCAGGCCGCCAGGACGGCGACGGCCACCGCCGCCACCCGCCACATGGTGCCGCGCTCAATCACGCCAGGTCGGACCGCCCTGCCGGGCGTACAGCGCCGGTTCACTGCGTTCCCGCTGCGGCACGCGGATGATGTCGTTCGGATCCGGCCAGGTCATCACGATACCGTGACGGGTCATCAGCTGCTCCACGTTGCGGATCGAGCTGGCGGTGCCCCAGTGGTGCTCTTCGTTCACCACCCGCTTGTGCAGTTCAACCTTCTGTCGCTCCAGATCCTTGATCTCCCGCCCGATGCGCTCGCAGGTGTTGTACAGGTGCAGGTACACCATGCCCAGCGCCGCCGCCAGCGCTGCCAGCGGCACGCCCCAGAACACCACCCGGCTGCCGTCATGCCCGTTTTTCCTGTTTCGCCTCGCCATCTCACGCCATCCTTTCCAGCACCCGCAGCTTCGCCGTGCGCGACCGCGGATTCCTTCGCACTTCCTCCTCCGACGGCGTCACGGGCTTGCGCGCCACCCGGCGCGCCCGCGGGAGCGTTCCGCTCCAGCGCGCGCCGCCCCGGGCCAGCGACTCCATCCGCCCTTCGTGGGCCGTCATGAACTGCTTCACCATCCGGTCTTCCAAACTGTGAAAACTGATCACCGCCAGCCGGCCGCCCGGCTCCAGCAGGTCCAGCGCCGCCGGCAGCGCCTGCTCCAGGGCCTCCAATTCGCCGTTCACGGCGATCCGCAGCGCCTGGAACGTCTGCGTCGCGGGATGGATCCGCCCGCGCCGGCCGCCCTTGACGCGCTCCACCAGCGCCGCCAGCTGCGTCGTGGTCTCCAGCGGCTCGCCGCGCGCCAGGGCCTCGCCCACCGCTCTCGCGATCCGCTTCGCCATCGGCTCCTCGCCGTAGCGCCGCAGCACCTGCGCCAGCTCCTCCGGCGCCAGCCGCCGCAGCAGCTCCGCTGCCGTCAGCTCCTGCCGGTCGTCCATCCGCATGTCCAGCGGTGCCTCCTCCCGGAAGCTGAACCCGCGCGCGGCTTCGTCCAGCTGCATGGAGGAAACGCCCAGGTCCATCAGAATGCCCCGGAAGCCCGTCACGCCGCAGCGCGCCGCCGCCGCCGCCATCTCCGAAAAATTCGCCCGCTCCAGCACCGCCCGGCCGCCGAACGGCGCCAGCGCCGCCCGGGCCAGCTCCAGCGCCCGCCCGTCGCGGTCCAGCGCCAGCAGGCGCGCATCCAGTCCGGCCGCCGCCAGCAGCGCCGAGGCATGCCCCCCCGCCCCCGCCGTGGCGTCCAGGTACCAGCCGCCGGGCGCCGTTACCAGCCGGGCAACGGTTTCCTCCAGCAGCACCGGAACATGGAGCATGGGGTCACCTCATGGCGGTCATACAAACCACACGCGGCCGCGCTGCGTCCGCAGCGACCGCGACGCCAGGCGCAGCGATCCGCCCGCCTCTTCGGTTACGCCGTCCTCGCCTTCAAACAACTGAAAACGCGGCAGGAGGGCGCGCTGGGGAACGGAGAACCAACGCGCTTCCTCCTTGCCGCTCGAAAGGGATTGACTCATCAGCAGGTGCCGGGCCACGTCGCCGCCGGCCGCCGCCGCCCGGGGCACCGCCGCCACGCGGATCGCCTTCGCCGCCCGCGTCGTCGTCACCACCCGGGCCGTCCGCCGCGAACGCGACTGCACCGACACCACCGTCCGCGGCGCCGTGCGCGCCGCCGCGGGGGCGACCGCCGGCACGGGCGCAACTGCCGCCGGCGCCTCGATCCGCGCCGGCGGGGAATAAGCCGCCTGCCCGGTTTCATCAAACAGTTCCGTCTGCCGGCCGAACGTCACCGGCACCGAATCCGCCTCGTCCGCCGACGGCTCGCGGTCCCACCAGTTCCGCTCCTCCTCCTCGCGCTGCGCCGCCGGGCCGATGCCCAGGAAAAACGCGCCCAGGAAGCTCAGAACCCGATGTACTGCGCGGCTTCCGCGAACTTCGATTGATCCAGCTGCGAAGTCTGCTCGTTCCATGATTCCGGACTCCATAATTCAAACCGGCTGCCAATCCCCACCAGCACCATCTGGTTGAGGATCCCCGCGTACTCCAGCAATTCATCCTTCACGCGGATCCGCCCCTGCGAATCCAGAACCACCCGGTCCGCGCGCGAAAAGAAATCCCGCAGAAATTTCTGCGCCTGCACATTCGCCACCGACGCCGTGCGCACCTTCTCCAGGCGCTGCGCCATCTCCCGCGCCGTGTACACATACAGGCACTTCTCGTTCACCCCCGGCAGCACGAACAGCACCGGATCCCCCGACGCTTCCCGCCAGTCCGCCGGGATCGTTACCCGCTTCTTGCCGTCCAGCGAATGCGTGTAGCGCCCGACGAATGCCCCGGCATTCAGCAGCTCCTGCATTTCGGTTGTGACACGACGCTCCATTTACCCTACCTCACGAACCACTTTATCCCACTTCGCCCCACCAATCGTCAACAGAAAAAACCTCGATTTGTTGATTTTTCTCATCCCCATTCGCATCAACCGGTTACGAAATTCATCCGCTCCCGCCCCCCCTCCCCCGTTCACAAGTTGTTCACAGGCCGTTGACAACCCTCCGCCGCCCCCCCTTTTTTCGCCCGGTCTTCCCCCGAAAAAATCGCCCCAAATGCCGGCTTCCTGTGCTACAGTCTTTCCCCGATGCACGAACTCAGCCTCATGACGAACCTGCTGGAGGATGCCGTGGCCGCCGCCGACGGCGCCCCCGTCTGCGCCCTGCGCGTCCGCGTCGGGCCCCTCTCCAGCGTCGTCATCGAAGCCCTGCGCTTCGCCTTCGAAGCCCTCGCCCCCGGCACCCCCGCCGAGGGCGCCCGGCTCGACATCGACGAAACCGTCCCCTTGTTCCGGTGCCCCCGCTGCGGCGCCGAATACCCAACCCCCGTCGGCTCCTACCAGTGCCCCGGCTGCGGCGCCGCCGACGGCGAACTGATCGGCGGCCACGAACTCGAACTGATCTCCATCGAGGTACCCGACCATGTGTGACACCTGCGGCTGCGGCCATCCCCACGACCATTCCCACGCCCATCCCCATGATCATGCCCATCCGCACGATCACGCCCACCCCCATTCGCACGGCACCGACTCGGTGCGCACCATCGAGGTCCAGAAACCCGCGCTCGCCCTCAACCAGCGCCACGCCGACCAGAACCGCGGCTGGTTCCGTGCCAAGGGCCTCACCGTCTACAACCTGCTGTCCTCCCCCGGCTCCGGCAAAACCACCCTGCTCGAACGAACCCTGCGCGAACTCCCCCGCGCCGCCGCCATCGTCGGCGACCTGCAGACCGACAACGACGCCGCCCGCCTGCGCGCCGCCGGCGCCCAGGCCATCCAGATCACCACCGGCGCCACCTGCCACCTCGACGCCCACATGGTCCTGCACGCCCTCGACCAGCTCGACACCGACGGCCTCCGCCATCTCTTCATCGAAAACGTCGGCAACCTCGTCTGCCCCGCCTCCTACGATCTCGGCGAAGACCGCCGCATCGTCCTGCTCTCCGTCACCGAAGGCGAAGACAAACCCCTCAAGTATCCCGTCATTTTCCTGAACGCCGATCTCGTGCTCGTCACCAAAACCGACCTCGCCGACGCCGTCGGTTTCGACCGCGATGCCGCCCTCGCCCACATCCGCCAGACCGCCCCCCGCGCCGCCATCCTCGAACTCTCCGCCAAAACCGGCGACGGCTTCTCCGCCTGGCTCGACTGGCTCCAGGCCTGAGCCCCCTCTGGAAAAATTCCGGATTTTCCACGCCATGGAAATAATGCCGGCCCGTTTTCCACGCCATGGAAAACTTATTTCCACACCGTGGAAAATCCGGAAGTGTCCGGCCTTCGGCGGTATCAATGTTTGCAAACATTGATTATGGAAAATCCAGGCCATCCTCCCCGGCCAGAGGCGTTGGAAGGAAACCGGCGGATCAGACAATCAACATGCAGTCGCCGTAGCTGTAGAAGCGGTAGCGTTCGCGGATGGCTTCGCGATAGGCCTCCAGCACGAACTCGCGCCCGGCCAAGGCGCTGATCATCATGATCAGGGTGGACTTCGGCAGGTGGAAATTGGTCACCATCGCGTCCACCATCCGGAACGCATAGGGCGGGTGAATGAACAGATCCGTGCGCCCCTGCCCCGCGCCGAACCCCTCCGGCCGGGCCGCCGCGCTCTCCAGCGTGCGCACACTGGTGGTGCCTACCGCCACCACCCGCCCGCCGGCAGCCTTTGCCTCGGCGATGCGCCGCGCGGTCTCCTCCGGCACCTCCCAGCGCTCGAAATCCATCCGATGGTCCCGGACGTTCTCCACGGACACCGGCCGAAACGTGCCGATGCCGACATGCAGCGTGACGGTCACGTGGCCGATACCGCGGGCTGCTAGCCGTTCCAGCACGTCTGGGGTGAAATGTAGGCCCGCCGTCGGCGCGGCCACCGCGCCGGGCTCGCGCGCGAATACCGTCTGGTAGCGCACCTTGTCGGCCGCCGCGCGCTCCTCGGTCACGTTCTTCCGCTGAATGTAGGGCGGCAGCGGCGTCTGTCCGATGCGCTCGATCACCTCCAGCCAGGGCAGCGCCGACTCCACCCGGATCTTCACCCGCCCCAGTTCGCCGTCCTCCAGCACCGTCACCACGGCGAGGTCTTCGTCAAGGATGACCTGCTCGCTCGGCTTGGGCCGCCGGCGGCAGCGCATCAGCGCGTCCCATTGCCCGGGGGCGGTTTCCTCCAGCAGCAGGAATTCCACCTTGCCCCCCGTGCCTGCCTTCGCCTTGCGCCCGAACAGGCGCGCCGGAATCACGCGCGTGTCGTTCACCACCAGCAGGTCGGGGGGGCGGAGAAATTCCGGCAGATCGGTGAAGCGCCGGTGCGCGATCGTGTGCGTTGAGCGGTCGAGCACCATCATGCGCGCCCCGTCGCGGCGCTCGGCCGGCTCCTGTGCGATCAGCTCCGGCGGCAGCTCGTAGTCGAAATCGGCGACCTTCATCGGCTCAGAAACAACCGGCGGCGAACTGACAGCCCCGCCACGGCCAGAACAAAGACCGCCAGGGCCATCCATCCGGCAACCGCCCAGCCCCCCCCGCCGCCTTCTTCTGCCCCGGCGGCGGACTCTGTCTCCGCCCCCTCGCCGGCATCGGCGTGCGGCTTGGCCGCGGCCTCCGGCACCGGCGCGGGCGCAGGGGCCGGCTTCGCCGCCGAAACCGTGGTGGCCTGAACGGCTTCCGGCAGCCACCGGTTGATCAGCTCGACCGTTTTGGCGTCGCGCGTGCTACGGTTGACGCTGCCCATCACCACGGCAATGACGCGGCGGTCGTCGCGCATCGCCGTCGCGGCAATGCAGTAGCCGCTGGCGCGGATCCACCCGGTCTTGAGGCCGTCGCAGCCCGGCACCGTCCCCAGCAGCCGGTTGTGCGTCTCCATCAGGATGGGCTTGAACGGCGGCTGGGCGTTGGCGCGGAATTCCCGCTTCTGGACGGAGGTATAGCGGAGGGTGTCGGGGTGGGCATCCAGCAGCGCCTTGCACAGCCGGGCGAAATCGCGCGGCGTGGTCATGTCGGGACGCTGGGTCTTGTCGGCCGGCGGCAGGCCGTGCGGCGACTGGAACCGCGTGATCGGCGACAACCCCAGTTCCGCGGCCTTGTCGTTCATCATCGCCACGAACCCGTCGCGGCTGCCGCCGATGTATATGGCCAGGGCCATCGCCGCGTCATTGGCGGACTGGACCATCAGGGCGTAGAGCAGTTCCTCGACCGGAAAACTCTCGCGCGGATCCAGCCAGACCTGCGAGCCGCCCATGCGCATGGCCTCCTTGGTGACCGGCACGATGTCGGTCAGTCGCAGGTGCCCGGCCTCGATGCGGTCCAGCACCACGAACAGCGTCATCAGCTTGAGCATGCTGGCCGGATAGCCCGGGCGGTCCGCGCCGTCTTCAAACAGCACCTCGCCGGTGGCCGCATCCATCACAATGGCCCCGTTGTACGGATCGCGCGCAATGGCCTGCCCGAACACCGCCGGGATGCCCAGAAGCAGAACCAACAGGATCAGAAGGGATTTTTTCATGGGCCACTTGTAGCCGGACCGCCCCCGGAAATCAAACCGGAATCGCGGCGCGTACCGATGGCCCCCAGGGCTGCGTCAAGAAAGCGGCTCATCGGGGACGATTCGCCCTACCCCACCCG
>CAZHSS010000048.1:0-9715 GCA_964535205.1 uncultured Verrucomicrobiota bacterium | reverse complement strand
TCCTGCGCGCCAGCGAACGCACCGACCGCCACAATCCCGGCATCACCTTCGTGGAATTCTAGGCTGCGCGGTTTTCGGGCTGGAAACCAGGCCCGGATTCGCCCATAAAGACGGCATGACAAAATCCAAGACGCCCCCGCCGCCTGTCCGCGCCCTGTATGCCCTCCTGCTCGTCGCCGCGGGCCTGCTGCTGTGGCTTCTCGCCCAGCCGAAACCCGGCGTGCGCATCGTCTCCCTCCGGCCGGTGCTCGCCCCGGAAGCCCCTCTCCCCGCCGCCCCCCGGGACCGCCTCCGCATCGCCACCTACAACCTCGAGCACTTCACCGACGCCCGCGGCGACGGCCCCGAGCGCACGCCCGAACTCTTCATCGCCCAGGCCCGCGGCGCCGCCGCCATCATCGCCGAGGCCGATCCTGATGTGCTGCTGCTGCAGGAAGTCGAGAATGCCCGCGCGCTGATCTATCTGAACGAACAGTTCGCGCGTCCCTATGCGTACATCTATGTGACCGATCTGCGCCGCTCCAGCGGCCCGCGCGACCCCTTGAACCTCGGCCTGCTCTCCCGCCTTCCTCCCCGGCAGGTCCGCCAGCTCGGGTTCCACGCCCTGGAGGGCGGCGCCAGCCCCGCCCGGGGCTCCCTCGCCGCCGCCTTCGACCTGCCCGGCGGCGCCTCCCTGCTGACCTACAACATCCATTTGAAATCCAATTACGGCGAGGCCCCCCGCAACCAGGCCCAGCGCGCCGCCGCCCTCCACCTCATCGGCGCCGACATCGTCGCGGAAACCTACCGCAACCTCCCCCGCCTGACCTCCGCCCTGATCCTGGGCGACACCAACGTGGATCCCGACACCCCGCAGTTCGCCGACGACCCCTCGCTGGAACCGCTGGCGGGCGGGTTCGCGGACCTGTGGCTCGGGCGGCCGATCGACGAACGCACCACGATCCCCACCCGCCACGCCGGCGAGGCCGGCGACCCGATGCTCGTCTTTCCGCCTTCCGCCTTCGACCGCGTGTTCGCGTCGAAAAATCTCGTGGCCAACGGCCCCTGGCGGATCGCCGGTCCCGTGGCCATCCAACAGGGAACCGATACCGCCAACAATCTCACCAAACCCGGCGAAAACGGCCATGTCTCGGACCACTATCTGGTCTATGCGGACCTGACCCCCAATCCCGATTACGTTCCGCCGCCCCATCCGTTCGCCGCCCCGGCGGACGCTCCCTGAACTCCGCCCGAACGGCCGGGGTCACGCCCCCGGGACTATCGGCCCGCGAAGAATTTTATAAGTTTTCTGGGCGGATTCATCCGCCGGTGGCATGCTCCCCTTCCGCCATGAATGAAACCGGAAAAGGACGCGAACCCATGACCCTCCTGCTCGTGAACCCCGAACGCTGCACCCGCTGCGGCCGCTGTGCCGCCGTCTGCCCCATGGGCATCGTGACGCCGCCCGGCCCCGACACCCTCCCCGAAGTGAAAGCGGAAGCCGCCTCCCGGTGCATGCGCTGCGGACACTGCGAAGCCTTCTGCCCGGAACACGCCCTGACCCTCCGGGCGCGCCCCGGAGAGGAAGACACCCCGCCGGCCGACGCCGGCTTCCTGCCCGCCGCCGATCTGATCCGCCACCTCAAGAGCCGGCGGTCCATCCGCCGCTATACGAACCAGCCGGTTTCCCGGGACACGATTCTCGAACTGCTGGACGCCGCCCGCTACGCCGCCTCGGGCACCAACGCCCAGCCGGTCCAATGGCTCGTGCTGCACGATCCCGCCCGCGTCCGGACGGCCGCCGCCCTGACCATCGACTGGATGCAGACCCTGGTGAACACGCCGCATCCGCTGGGCGCCTATGTCCCCGCGCTGCTGGCGGGCTGGAAAGCCGGATACGACGTGATCTGCCTGCAGGCCCCCCACCTGCTGGTGGCCCACATCCCCGCGGACAACCCCGTGGCGCAGGTGGATGCCTTCATTGCGCTCACTCACGTGGACCTTCTTGCCCCCGCCATGGGCCTGGGAACCTGCTGGGCCGGATTCCTGAGCGCCGCCGCCGGACACCATCCGCCGCTGCAGGCGGAACTGGCCCTCCCCCCGGGGCGCAAGGCCGCCTTCGCCCTGCTGCTCGGCCATCCCCTCTTCCCCGTCTGCCGCATTCCCCGCCGCAAGCCCCTCGCCGTGACCTGGCAATAGCCCCAACATTCACATCTGCCCCCTTTTCCCCAAAAGGGGTCAGCCAATGAATTATAGAATTTGAGGTGTGATCATCGGGATTTTCCACGGTGTGGAAAATCCCGCGGAGCGGGACAGGCCTTATTTCCATGGCGTGGAAAACCGGCGGTCCGGCCGCTGCCGGATTCCATGCCGTGGAAAATCCGGAAAAAGGCCTCCGGGAAATCCGGGGTGCTAGTAGCTGTAGCCGATGGAAAAGCTGAAGCGGCCCTGGTCGGACGTGACGTCGTCGGTGTTGATCGGCCAGGCGTAATCGAGCTGGATGGGGAAGCCCGGGAAGTCGAAGCGCACGCCGAGGCCGTAGCCGTCGAAGACAATGCCGTCGCCGACGGCGGGATTGTCCAGGTCCTTTTCGTAGAGATCCTGCCAGACCACGCCCACGTCGTAGAACAGGGCGAAGCGCACCTTTTCGATGACCGGCATCGTGTACTCCACCGTGGCATAGGCCGCGGAACGCCCGCCGATCGGTTCTTCCGTCTCGTCCTTGGGCCCGACCTTGCGGTACTTGAACGCGCGAACGGTGCGGGGACCGCCGACAAACAGCCGGTCGAATAGCGGCACGCGGTCGGAGTCGCCGTATTCCTGGATCATGGACGACCATCCGCGCAGGTTCAGCACATGGTCGAACCAGAGCGGCACGTACTGGGAGGCGCGCAGCGTGAACTGGTAGGTGTCGCTTTCGCCACCGAAGGGACCGCCCGCCAGGGTGGCGGCGGCCGATCCGCGGAATCCGCGCGACGGCAGGAAGGGGTGGTTGCGGGTGTCGCGGATCAGTTCCATTGTCCCGTAGCTTTTCAGGCGGCCGCCCTCTTCCTGCCGGATCAGGTCGCTGGCATTCGTGGAGACGTTGCGGATGTCAATGTCCTCCAGTCCGTAGATCCAGTTGATGCGGTTGAAGGCGAAGAACGGCTTGCCGAGGGTGATCGATCCGCCGGTGGTGATCTGGTCGTATTCGTCGCTGTAGTAGCTGGCTTCGCGCCGGAACAGATCCAGCCCCAGCGACAGCCGCCGGTTCAGGAACCACGGTTCGATCAGCGACAGCTCCAGGTCCGTGCGCTTGCTGCCGCCCTGCGCGCGCAGCCGCAGGCGCTGCCCCCCGCCCGTGAACCGCGGCCAGCCCAGCAGGTCGAAGTTGCCCTGCGTCAGTTCCACGTAGCCGATCAGGTTGTCGATGCTCGAGAACCCCGCGCCGAACATGAGCTGCCCGGTGCGCTGCTCCTCGAGATCGAAGACCAGGTTGAACCGGTTCGAGCTGGACGTGGCCTCCGGGTAGGTGTTGACAAAGGAGAAGTAGCCCAGGTTGCGCACGCGGCTTTCGCTGGTGCGCACGCGCACCTCGTTGTACACCTCGCCCGGCAGCACATTGATTTCGCGCCGGACCACCTTGTCCTTGGTCTGGGCGTTGCCGCGGATCTCGATGTTCTGGATGTACGCCAGCATGCCTTCGGAGACCTCGTAGGTCACCGCCGCCGTCGCCGCGTTGGTGTCCAGGGTCACCCGCGGCTCGACCGCGGTGCGGATGTAGCCGCGCGCCCCGTAGAAATCGCGGATGTTCTGGGCGCTGCGCTGGATGACGTCGAGCGCCGCCGTCCGGTTCGTGCCCGCCACCACTCCGCCGGCCACCGCCTCGGGAGCGAACTGCTCCATGCCCGCCACGCGCCACGCCGCCAGCGAGTACACCGGGCCTTCGTCGATCACGAACGTGATGTCCATTTTCTTGCGGCCGACATAGGTAAACGTGGGCTCGCCCACCGTGGCCGCCAGGCAGCCTTTGTCCATCAGCACCTTGCGGATCGCCTCGCGGTCCGCCAGCACCAGGCCGGGCTCGTACAGCCCGTCGTTGGTGATCCACGTCAGCCAGGACGACTGCTTCTGGGCCATGGCCTTCAGCAGTTCCTTGCGGCGCGCGGTCCGGTTGCCCTTGAACAGAATCCGCCGGACCACCGCGCGGCGGCCCTCGTCCACCCGGATGTCCGCATCGACGAACCCCGGCTGGTCCTCCGCCTGCCGGAGCGTCCAGCTCACCCGCGCATCGGGAAAGAAATCCTTGCGGTATTCCTCGCGCACCTTCTGCGCGCGCAATCCCAGCAGGGCGTGGTCCGCCGGATCGCCGGAGCCGATTTCCATCAGGGCGCGCACCTTCCGGTTGCCCAGGTGGTCGGCGCCTTCGATGCGCAGGGTGCGGATGCGCGGCCGCCCCTGCACGCGGTACACCAGCGCCACGCCGTCGCCCTCGGTCTCCACCCGGACCTCGGCATAGGAAAACACGCCGGACTGCTGCAAGGCGCGGATGTCGTCGGACAGGGCGGCGCGGTCCAGTTCCCGACCGACCCGGGCCCCCACCTGCGCCAGCACCTGTTCGGCGCTGACCGGCACGTCGCCGATCGCCGACACGCGGATGTCCCGGATCGGGACCGCCGACGCCGCAGCCGCCCAGCCCGCCGCCGCCAGGGCCGCCAGCGCGATTCGGATCCCTTTCATCCGGCTCATCCTTCCTCCGGGTCCACGCCTTCGTAGCGGTTGCTGAACCGGGTCAAATGCTCGTCGAAATCCAACAGCACTTCCCCCACCGGGCCGTTGCGGTGCTTGGCGATGTTCACAATGGCCAGGCGCTTGTCCTCAAAATGCTTGTCCTTGGGATACCGGCAGGGACGCCGCAGCAGCATCACCACGTCGGCGTCCTGTTCGATGGCTCCCGATTCGCGCAGATCGGACAGCTTGGGTTCGGCACTGGTGGAATCCCGGGTCTCCGGCGCGCGGCTGAGCTGGCTGAGCACCAGCACCGGCACTTTCAGTTCTTTGGCCATGCCCTTCAGGGCCGCCGAAATCGCCGCGGTTTCGCGCTGGCGCCCCTCCTTGGCGTACTTGGAGAAATTCATCAGCTGGAGATAGTCCACCACGATGAAGCGGATGCCGAACTTGCGCTTGAGCCGGCGCGCGCGCGCGCGCAGATCCAGCGCTTCCAGCCCGGCGGTGTCGTCCACGTAGATCGGCGCATGCCGCAGGGTATCCGCCGCCGAGATCAGCTTGCCGTGGGCCTCCGTGCCCACCTTGCCCCGCGACAGATCCTGGCTGGAGACGCCCGCATGGCAGCAGATCATGCGCCGCACCAGGGATTCCGCCGACATTTCCAGGCTGAAGACCGCCACCGGCTGCGGATCCTGCCGCCGGGCGCCCAGGGCGATGTTCTCCGCCACGTTCAGCGCCAGCGACGTCTTGCCCATGGACGGCCGCGCCGCCAGCACGATCAGGTCCGAATCCTGGAGCCCCAGCAGCATTTCGTCGATGTGTTCGAAGCCCGTCGAAAGGCCCGTGATCCCCTTCTTCTCGGAGATGAGCCGCTCGACTTCCTTCATCTCGTCTTCGACCAGGCGGCCCCAGGCCCGTTCGGCGCTGATGCGCTGCTCGCTGAGGGCGAAGAAGGATTCCTCGGCCTCGACCAGGACGGATTCGGCCTCCGACTCCCCCTTGTAGCACTCTTCGGTCACCACGCGGGCGGCGTCAATGATGCGCCGCATCAGGTGGTTTTCGTACACGAGCTGGATGTAGTACTCGGCGTGGGCCGTGGTGGGCGTGCCGTCAATCAGGCGCGCCAGCTCTTCTTCGCCCCCCGCGCCGTCAAGCTGCCCGGTGTCGCGCAGGCGGTCCACCACCGTGACCAGGTCCACGGGCTTGCGGGCCGAATGCAGGGCCAGCATCGTCTCATAGAGCGCCTGGTGGCTCTGCACATAGAACGATTCGGCGACGATCTGGCGCTCGACGCACAGATCCAGGACGCGGGCGGCGTCCTGCAGGGCGCAGCCCAGCACCGCCCGCTCGGCATCCTCGCTGTGGGGCGGAATGCGTTCGCCGGAACGCAACGCCTGCGCGCCCGGTCCCGCCTGTGCCGCGCCGGCCATCGCCCGCCCCCCTTATTCCGTCGCCGCGGGTTCTTCCGCCACCCGTTCGGCCACCACCTTGACTTTCAGCGTGCCGCGCACCTCCGGATGCAGATGCAGAGCCGCTTCGTGCTCGCCCAGCGCCTTGAACGGCTCATACATCGCCAGCTGCTTCTTCGAGAGCTCGACGCCGGCCGCGGCCAGCTTCGCCAGCACGTCGCCCGCGCTGACGGAACCGAACAGCCGGCCTTCGGCGTTGGCCTTCACCGAGCAGGTCACCGTCAGGCCTTCGAGCTTCCGGAGCAGGGCTTCCGCCTCGTCCTTTTCGCGCGCCAGCCGCAGCACGGCTTCGGCCCGCTTCTTTTCGACGAGGCGCCGGGTGCCCGGGGTCATCACCACCGCCAGCTTCTGGGGAAAGAGAAAATTGCGCGCGTAGCCCGAGCGCACCCGGCAGGCGTCGCCGGAGCGTCCCAGCTCCGCCACATCCTCCAACAAGACCACTTCAATGGATTTGCCCATTGTCCACCTGTCCTTCCGCCGCCTACGGCAGCAATCCCATGACCCGCGCGCGACGGATCGCCCGCTTGACTTGCCGCTGCTGTTTGGCATTGGCTCCGGTGACGCGTCCCGGCAGAATCTTGCCGCGTTCGGTCATGAACTTGCGCAGGAACTCATAATCCCGGTAGTCCACCTGCTGATCCGCCTTGAGCAGGCGGGCGCGCTGGCGTCCGGCGTCATCGCCCGCTGCCTTGCGGGGCGTTCTCTTCTTTTTCGGTTTGATCATCGTCGTCCTTGCTCCATGTTAAAAAGGAATTTCCTCGTCATCCGCCGATTTCGCCAGCGGCTCGTCGAAGCTGTCGGCTCCGCCGCCTCCGCTTCCGCCGGCGGCCGGCGGCGGCGTGTCGCGCACGGCGCCGTCGCGGCGCGGGCCGCTCAGGAACTGCACGCGGTCGGCCCGCACCTTCAGGCGCGAGCGCTTCTGGCCGGTTTCCTTGTCGTCCCAGGAATCCAGCTGCAGGCGGCCTTCGACAAACACCGGCGAGCCCTTGGAGAGGTACTGCGCGCAGTTTTCCGCCTGCCGGTCCCAGACATCCACGTCCAGGAACACCGTCCGCTCGACGCGTTCGCCGCTCTTGTTCTGAAACGACTCGCTGACCGCCAGGCGCAGGGTGGACACCGCCGTCCCCGACGGAATGCGGCGCAGCTCCGGATCCTGGGTCAGGTTGCCGATCAGCAGGACTTTATTCAGCGACGCCATCGTCGGCTCCCTTCTCCGGCGCGGGCGGCGCGGGCGGCGCCACCACGACCTGGACGCGGAACACGTCTTCGTTCAGCTTCAGGCGCGCCTGCATGGGCCCCACCTTGTCGCCGTCGAGCTCGAACGCCACCAGGCCGTAGTGCCCGCTGTGCTGCTTCTGCATCGGACGGGCGAACTCCCGCCGGCCCAGACGCGTGCAGCTCGACACCGTGCCGCCCAGCTTCTCGATTTCGCCCCGGACGGCCTCGACCGCCCCGTCCCAGTCCGCATCCTTCAGGCTCTCCCGAAAGATGATCATCGCCTCGTATTTGTTCACCTCATGCCTCCTCAATTGTATTCGTTCATCGCGCTGTCCACGCCCCGGGTCAGCAGATGGTCCAGGGCCTCCGCCGCGCGCGCCGCCGCTTCCGCCAGCGCCCGCCGCTCCCCGGCGTCCATCCGTCCCAGCACATGATCCTTCAAATCCGTTCCTTCTGTCTGTTCTCCGACGCCGACCCGCATCCGGACGAACTCCTCGCCGCCGAGATGCTCGATCACCGACTTGAGCCCGTTGTGGCCGCCGGCGCTTCCGCGCGGCCGGATTCTCAACCGGCCCAGGGGCAGGTTGACGTCATCCGTCACCACAATCAAGTCTTTTGCGGTCAGGCCTGCCGGGCGCATCAGCCCCGGCAGCACCGTTCCGCTCCGGTTCATGTAGGTCAGCGGCTTGACCAGCAGGAGGGGGCCCGCGCCGTCCAGCGACGCCCGGGCGGTCTGCACCGGGCGGCGCCAGGAGCGGCGGAACACCGCGGCATGGCGCCGGGCGAACTCGTCCAGGACCGCCCAGCCGGCGTTGTGCCGCGTCTGGACATAGGCCCGCCCGGGATTCCCGAGCCCCACCACCAGTTTCATGGCGCCGCGCTCCCTGCCGGTTCCTTCCGCCTACTTCTTCTCTTTCTCCTCCGAGGCCTTCTCGCCTTCCGCTTCCTTCTTCTCCGTCAGCACTTCCGGCCCGGCCGCGGCGCCTTCCGCGCCCGCTTCGGCCGCCGCCGGCTCCGCTTCCAGGCGCGGCGCGGCCACGGCCACGATCACCTGGTCCAGATCGTCCAGCAGCTTGAATTTCGACGTATCCACCGGCACGTCCCGGACCCGCAGCGTGTCGCCGATGTCCAGCGCCGTCACGTCCAGCTCCAGTTCCTCGATCACGTCGCCCGGCAGGCATTCCAGCGCCATGGTGCGCATGACGTGCTCCAGCATGCCGCCCTGGTTGGTCACGCCGTTGGGCACGCCCAGCAGCTTCACCGGCACCTCGATCTGGATCGCGCGGGTCATGGAGACCTCGTAGAAGTCCACATGGATGACGCGCCCCGTGATCGGATGGTGCTGCATGGCCTTGAGCATCACCTTGTAGGTCTTCTCCTGCCCTTCCACCGCCAGATCGAGGATCATGTTTTCGCTGCGGTGGCTCCGCAGCATCATCACAAAATCATGCTCGTTCAGCTGGATGTCCAGGCCCGGACGGCCCTCGCCGTACACCACCGCTGGAAACCATCCCGTGCGGCGCAGGCGGCCCGACGCCGCGCTGCCCTTCGCCTCGCGCGGCTTGGCAGTCAATTTCGTCTCTTTCATTGCGTTCTCCCTTGATGAATCTCGAACAGCTTGGAAACCGATTCGTCTCCATAGATCCGTTTAATGGCATCCCCGAGCAGATCCGCCACCGACAGCACCGTGATCGGGAAGCTGTCCCAGCTCTGCTGCGGCAGGCTGTCCGTGGTGATCAGTTCTTCGATCGGCGACTCCTGCAGGCGGCGGATGCCCAGTTCGGTGATCGGGCAGTGGCTCACCGCCGCCCGCACCGACTTCGCGCCATGGGCCTTGGCCATCTTCGCCGCGGCGCAAAGCGTGCCCGCCGTCGTCGTGATGTCGTCCGTCAGAATGCAGTCCTTGCCCTCGACGCTGCCCACCAGCTCCAGCGCCTCGACCTCCGTCGCGGACGTCCGGTGCTTGCCCGCCAGCGCCAGCCCCGCCCCCAGCAGCTGCGAATAGGAATAGGCCATCTTGAGCCCCCCGGGATCCGGCGCAACTACCACGCGGTTGTCCGGCGGCAGTTTCTCGCGCAGATAGCGCACCAGCAGCGGCGCCGCATACAGATGATCCACCGGAATGTCGAAAAAGCCCTGGATCTGCGGCGAATGCAGGTCAATCGTCAGCACCCGGTCCACCCCCGCCGCCACCAGCAGGTTGGCCACCAGCTTCGCCGAAATCGGCACCCGCGAGCGGTCCTTGCGGTCCTGCCGCGCATAGGCGAAAAACGGCATCACCGCCGTGATCCGCCGCGCCGACGCCCGCCGCGCCGCGTCCGTCATGATCAGCAGCTCCATCA
>CAZHSS010000047.1:0-9774 GCA_964535205.1 uncultured Verrucomicrobiota bacterium | reverse complement strand
CTGACCCCCCTGCGCGCCATTCCCCTCGGCGTCTGTCTCTCCGTTTGCGCCGTGGTCGGCGATCTGGTCGAATCGCTCTTCAAGCGCGCGGCCGCCGTCAAGGACTCCGGCGGCATCGTTCCCGGAATGGGCGGCACCCTCGACGTTCTCGACAGCATCCTCTTCACCGCCCCGGGGGTGTACCTGTTCCTGCGACTCATCGCAGGAACAGGGAATTGAAATGCAAATTAGGAATTAAGAATTAAGAATTGAAGATAAAGAATGCACAAAATCACATGCCCCGTTGTCCTTTTCAGCTGTACTTTTTTCTACTTCATTCTCAATTATTAATTTTTAATTCTTAATTCACCATGGCCATGTTCCTTCTTCCCATCCTCGCTATTGTCCTGCTGTTCAGCCTGAGCATTTTCGTGCACGAACTCGGGCATTTCCTCGCGGCGCGCGCGCTGGGCATGGCGGCGGACGTGTTTTCCATCGGCATGGGGCCTGCGCTGTGGAAGCGCAAATTCGGCGCCACGGTCTGGAAAATCGGCGCCATCCCCTTCGGCGGCTATGTCGCCCTGCCGCAGATGGATCCAAACTCGTTCCTAGAGGGACAGGAGACAGGGGACAGGGGACAGGGGGCAGGGGACAGGGGACAGGAGACAGGAAACAGGGGACAGGGGGCAGGAGACAGGGGGCAGGGTTCAGGGGTGGAGGGGGCTGAATCCCGACCCCTGAACCCCGAACCCCGCATCCTTCCCCGCGTGGCGCCGTGGAAGAAAATCATCGTTTCCGTTTCCGGAGCGGCGGGGAACATCGTTTTCGCGTTCCTGCTGGCCACGGTGGTGTGGATCGCCGGCAAGCCGTCATCGCTGCAGGAGCGCAATGCCATCATCGGATATGTCGAAGCGGACAGCGCGGCCGCGGCCGCGGGGCTGGCGCCGGGCGATGAAATCCTGACCCTGAACGGGCGCCCGGTCGCCTCGTGGCTCGAACTGGCGGAAGGCGCCGCGCTGGCCCCGGCCGATGCCGTGATGCTGCGGGTGCGCGCGCCGTCCGGCGGCGAGCGCGATGTCGCCCTTGAGTTGGAAGCCTCCGAGGTCGGCCTGCGGATGCTGCCCGGGCTGGACGGCCTGGCCCCCTGCCATGTCGCCGCCCTGATGCCCGGCTCCGGCGCAGAGGCCGCGGGGCTCCGGCCCGGCGATCAGATTCTCCGCTATGACGGCCGGCAGATCTACAGCCGGGCCCATCTCAGCCAGCTGGTGGAAGCCGCCGGGGCGCGCCCCGCCGAAATCGTCGTGCTGCGCGGCGGTCAGGAAGTCGCCGCCGTGGTCGAATCCGCGTTCGACGAAGACAGCGGCCGGCGGCTGATCGGCATTCAGTTCAACACCTTGAGCGACCTGGATTACGCGACCCGTACGCATCCGACGCCCTGGGCGCAGGTCAAGAGCCATGCCGGGAGCATCTTCCGCTTTCTAGGGGCGCTGACCACGCCGGCCACCTCCGGGGCGGCCGCGGGCGCCGTCGGCGGGCCGGTGCTGATCCTGATCATGCTCTGGCTGATGGTCAAATCCAGCTTCGTGCTCGCCATCTGGTTCACCGGCCTGCTCAACGTCAATCTGGCCATTCTCAATCTGCTGCCGGTGCCCATTCTCGACGGCGGCCATGTCGTGATGAATCTCTACGAATGGATCGTCCGGCGTCCGCCGCCGCCGCGGCTGGTCAACGCCCTGGCCAACGTTTTCGCCGTCCTGTTCATCGCGCTGTTTCTCGTGCTGATCTACCGCGACAGCGTGCGCCACCTGCTCCCGCCCCTGCGCCACTGGTTCGGCGGGTAGCGCCGCCGGGCCCGGACCTCAGCGCCTGGGCGGGGCGGCCTCGCGGACGACGGCGCCGAAGTCGTCGCTGAGCACTAGAAGGGCGAGCCGGACGGCGTTGTCCGTATCGTTGGTGTTGAGCGACGCATAGTCGAAGCGGCCGCGCAGGTCGGTATAGCCGTCCTTGAGGAACTTGACCTCGCCGCCGCGCATCTTGGCGTACACCTTCACGTAGGCCCCGGGCACCGGCCGGAGGGTTTCCGCGTGGGCGACCACCAGCTGGCCGTAGGTTTCGACCACCTGCACCTTCAGCGTATTGGCGTAATACCCCTGCGTCTTGCGCAGGCCGGCGCCCAGCGCCTCGACCATCACGTTCTTCGTGCGGAATCCGGCGGGCAGGTCGAGCGTCAGCGGCTCCCGGCCGCCCTTGAGGTTGACCGTCTGGCTGAGCACCGGGCGGACGTACGAGAACTGCGCCGTGCCTTCCGACAGGAACGGATTGCGGGAAAAGAGCAGCTCGAGGTCCATGGGGTAGAAGTTCAGCGTGCAGCTTTCGAGGTTGCGGGCATCGAGGCGGATTCGGCCCGCTTCGACCTGCAGGTCGAGGGCGGGTTCCGTGGCCGCGAGGGCGCCCTGGGCCTGGTCGCGGTTTTCCGGATCCGCGGCGGCGGCGGCCACGCCCTTCTCGATTTCGTCGAGCTGGGCGAGCGCCTGTTCGAACTTGGCGCGCCAGCGGTCCACCGGATTCCCGGCGTGTTTCGCGGCGATTCGGCGCGCGGTGTCCACGTCACCGCGGTAGAACGCGAGATAAACGTCGAGATAGTCGCACTGGAGCTGCTCGGGCACGGCGGTGCGGTCCACACGGGCATGCCAATCCAGCGCTTCGGCCACCCGGTCCTGCAAGGTCAGGTAGTAGGCCACGGCCAGCTCGTCGGCATCCGCGAGGACGGCCTTCTGGCTCAGGACCGCCATCAGGTTCTGATACTGGGCCAGGAAACTCGCGTTGAGGATCTTGCGCCTGGCGCCGACGGGGTGGGCGCGGGGATTGACGAGCGGGGCGTACTCGAGGTGCTGGTAGTCCAGCCGTTCGACCGGGTTGAGCGTCAGCAGCGGCGAGACAAGGTGCAGGCCGCAGCGGTCCGCGAAGGGCGAGTGCTCCAGCCAGGCGCCGAGCGTTTTCGGATCGTTGTGCAGCAGGCCGTAGGACCACAGCGTGTCGTGATAGATGTGCCGGGCTTCGAGCAGGCTGGTGACCTTCTGGAAAAAGGCCTTGTCCTTCATCCGCCAGGCGATTTCGTCCAGGTCCAGGCGCAGGATGTTGGCCTGGTCGAGGAAGGCGAGCACGTCTTCCGGCGTGCCGTTTTGCGAGATCCAGGCCCAAGAGGTTTTGTCAACATGGCTCAGCTGCTTCACCACGCGGAAGACGGCCGGCTCGGCGCCGCCCGTGACCCGGTCGTCCTGTGCCAGCGTGACGGGGTAGTGAGGGAAGGTGCCGACGGTCGGGAAGTAGAAGAAGTACTCGATCGTCCGGGTGGCGTGGGGTTCGAGGGTGACGTGAACCCCGCGGGTGTAGAAGCCGTTGCTGACGGGAATGGCGCCCATCGGGATCTGCAGCAGGACCTGCAGCTTCTGGCGGTGGCCCTTGGGGTTGGTCAGCACCACCTGCGCGCCGTACACCACGTGCGGCAGGAATTCGCCGTCCACGTACTGGTCGAACCGCTCGTCGTTTTCGAAGCGGTAGCGGTCGTCGGCGCGGAAGAAATGCTGCGCCACGAGCACCGATCCGGGCTCGTCGGCCCGCTCGGCCTCGAGGATTTCGCGGTGGAACGCCACCAGCGGCGAGCCGGCGGTCAGCGCGTAGCGCAGGCCGTCGAGTTCTTCCTCGTGCGTCGCGGCTTCGAACGGCAGATCCAGCGCCGCCAGCGCCAGCATCATCTCCGTGAAATTGCGGGTGGCGGAGGTGAAGTGCTCCGACAGGAACGGGCCTTTCCCGTCGTGTTCCGCGTAGTCCGCCCAGAAGGCGCTGGCGGGAACAAGATTCGCGGTCTGTTGCTCGATGGGCAGCTGGTAGTAGTTGTTTTCCGCCCACTCCTTGGTTTGGTCCAGCTTCTGGAAGAACCGCCGCTCCGCCGCGGTCCGGAGCAAGCTCTCGTCTTCGTAGAACGAATTCCAAACATCGGGCATCTCCTCCGGCACGCCTCGTTCATCCATCATGGGGGGGGCGGGGAGATCGTCCGGAGCATGGCGCAGGGCTTTGGCTTTTCTTGTTCCCGAGAGATTCCTCAGTATGACCGGGGAGACGGCGTCGGAGGCGATCGTCATCTCCATGTCGGGCGGGACGCTGGCGGGTGCGGCGGCGCCCATGCTTATGAATTCTCCGCCATAGGAGCCCCTCCTTGCTCCTCCCATGGCGACCATTCCGTTGAGTGCATCGAGCTGTATAGTTTCCACGCCGCGTGTCATCACGTCGACGGCTTCGATCGTGGCGCTGTCCGCCTCCAGTCCCCCGGCCTGGAGGGCGGTGTCGAAGCGGCGGTTGAAGTCCTCGGCGTCGGGCGGGACGAGGTCGGCGCGTTCGCGGGCGTCGCGGACGAGGGAGGCGGTCTGGTCCGGGAGGCGCCGGGCGAGCAGGACGCGCTCGACGGCGTTCAGCCGCTCGAACCGCCACGGTTCGAGGAAGCCGGCGAGATCGTCGTCCAGCAGCCAGCGGTCCAGAAAGGTCTTGTCCTTCTTGTTCGCAAGGTACGGCGCGACAACGTCGCGGAAAAAGGCGGGATCCTTTTCGTGCAGGAAGAAATTCAGCTCGTGGCAGGCGTATTTCGAATAGAGCGTTCGCTGTTCCTTCGCGTCGAGGGAGGGCCAGGAGGCGACGAACGAGAATTCCTCGAAGGTGGGATTGCCGCCGAGTGTGGCGAGCAGGCGGTAGGCCTTGGCCAGCGTGTCGCAGGTTTCGAAGCGCGCGGTGGAGACATCGCCGATGTCCAGCGTGCCGCCGGGCGCGACGGGGGTGACGATCTTTTGCTGGGCGAAGGGCTTGGCCGGATCGAGGCCGGCGATCTGGCGCAGCTCGCGGGTTTCCACGGGGGTGTCGTCGAGGGCGGCGTGTTTCAGCACGGAGGACACGGTATCCGCGGCGAGGACGCGCAGATGCGGCAGGCCCCGGAGATCCTGGCGCGGGATGCTTACCACGCCGTCCGGGCCGGGCGTCAGGTTCCAGAGCGCAACGGCGGGCTGCTGCAGAAAGTCCAGGTTTGCGTAGCCCTCGTGCGGAGTGGCCTGGCCCCCATGGCCGCCGTATTCCCCGAGCGAGGCCTCGGGGGCCGCGGCGGGGCGGCTGGCGTACTGGGTTTCGCCTTCGAGTGTTTCCGGTTCGGCTTCGGTGTCGCGCAGCGCCCAGGGATTGAGCAGGAGGCCGGGCCGGTCAAGCATGTTGCCGGGGAATTTCGCCGCCGCCTGGCGGTCGAGGATGTAGCGGTATTCGTCGCCGATATCGCGGCCGGACTCGTAGAACGTGCGCGCGGGCGTCCAGGGCTGCTGCAGGAGGCCCGTCACGCCGGCGGGCCCGAGGCGCGCGAAGAGGTCGTAGGCCGGCAGGTAGCGGGTGGCCAGCACGTGGACGCGCGTGAAGGGCGTGGCGTTCGCCAGGCGGATCCCGACCGCGTCCGTTCCGGCCTCGATGCCGGTGATGTTCAGCGGCGCGAGGCGCGGGCGCTCGAGGGCGCGGCGCGCGGAGAGGACGAAGCCGTCGCGGTCCTCGCCCTGCGTCACGCGCACGGCGATTTCGCGCTGGAACGGCTTGAGGTAAAGCGAGTAGTCGCCCGCGGGCAGGCCGTTGATTTCGACGAAGCCGTCGACGATGGAGAGAGCCTCGCGCCAATCCCTGACAAACTGGCCCTGGCGCTGCTCCAGCAGCGAGAAGGTGTACGGCACGTCGGCGCGCTCGAAGGCGGCCGGCAGGCGCAGGACCTCGCCCTCGCGTCCGTGCAGTTCGGCCGGCAGGGTGCAGGCGTCCGCCGCCGGCGACCAGGTATGCTCCGCGCCGAAGGGTTCGCGCACGGTGAACCGCTCGATGTCCTTCAGGTCGCCCAGTTCCGCGCGGCCGTTCTCGTCGGTCTTGAGCTCCACGTGCACGTCGTCGCGGAAGTCGCGGTGCTTGAAGCGGCAGGCGAGGGGTTCGCCCGGCCGGGGCTCGCCGTTCTTGCCGCGCAGGTCAATGAAATAGCCCGCGTCCGTGCGGCTGACGTGCAGGTCCTGGACGGCCGCGCCGCGGTCGATTTCGTTCAGCGCAAAGGACGCGGCGCAGACCAGATCGTCCTTGCGGTTGCGGCTGATGTTCCGGACCTTGGCGTTGAGGATCGCCGTCAGCGACAGGGTGTTTTCCGGCACGGCGAACTCCCGGATCGTCTCGGCGTCCTCGCGCAGCTCCAGGTCGGCGTATTCCTTTTCGGTGACGACGCCCTGGAGATCGACCACGCGGACGGTCAGGCGCGGTTCTTCGAGCAGCGTCAGGCTCGCGGGGCGTCCGTTCACGCGCAGGACGGGCCGCAGGGCGAGCTGCGCCTTGCCGCGGCGGAGCAGGGCTTCGCGGTCCACGTAGAAGCCCGCCTGCAGGTCGTAGGTCTCGGCCAGATGATCGAAGCGCACGAGCGCGGCGAAGCCGTCATGGTGCACCACCAGCGCGTCCCGGCGCGGGTCGGTGCTGAACGGCACGACGAGGCGCCCCCGGTCGTCCGGCGCGAATTCCCTGCCGCCCAGCCAGGCGCGGGCGTCCGGCAGCCGGCGGTTGTCCTCGTCGAACACGGTGAAGGCGTGGCCGGCGGCGGTCACCTCCTGCAGAACGCCGAGACGGCCTTTCTGGACGAGCGCGCGGCTGCTCTTGCCGTTGCCGATCAGCTCGATGACGTAGGCGCCGCGCCCGTCCAGTTCGGGAAACTCGAACACGCGGGCCACGCGCCGCTCGGGGCCGTCCGGGAAGGTCATCCGGCGCTCGGTAGATGCGACCAGTCCGTCGAGGTTGAGGGCCAGGTTCAGGGGCCGGCCGGTCTCGCGATAGTAGTTCAGCGTGTTGATCTCGTAGATTTTCACGATCAGCGACGGCACGTTCTTCACGAAGGCCGTCAGCTTCACCGCCTCGCCGGCGCCGAACGTTTCGGGATTGTCGGGAGCGAAATCGAGGTCCACGCGCTCTTTCAGCCGCCGGTACTCGTCCGGGGCGAGCAGGCTGGCCCACTGCTGCGGATCGCCGATGCCGGCGGTGATCTTGGCTTCGGCGAAGAGACGCTGGAGGAAATCGTCGCGGATCCAGGGCTTGTAGGCGTCAAAACCGGCCGCATCGGCGAAGAAGCGGAGCAGGAAATCGCGCACGAGCGGTTCCTCGTCGGCGACGTCCGGGAGCTGCAGCAGGCCGAATGACCGGTTCAGTGCCGCCATGTGGTCGGCGCGGGGCAGGGCCTTGCGCACCGCCTCGGCCAGATAGGGGACGTCGCGCGGCAGCCGGACGTATTCGCGGAATCGCGCTTCGTCATAGACGCCCCGCCGCTGGTCGTGGAGCAGGCGGCCGTAGAGCACATTGGCCTTGAGCGAATTGTGGACCGGGTCGAGGGTTTGCACAAACGTCCAGAGCCGGTCGAAATACGCTTCGCGCGCCGCGGCGTCGGTTTCCAGGTCGACTTCGTCTGCCGGCGCCAGCTTGGAGAGGTAGGCGGTGACGAAGGCGGTCTGGTTGCGCAGGTCCGGCTTCTTCGCCAGGAGTTCATCCATCTGGGCGAGGGTCAGGCGGCGGTGGATGTCGTGGTGCCCGAATCCGCGGCTGTCGCGGAAGTCCAGGTCCGCGGCGATCTGGTTGACCAGCCCCGGGTAGTCCGGCCGCCGGAGGCGGGACAGCAGGTTGCGGCGCTGGTCGCCGGTCAGGTCCAGGCCGGCAACGAGCTCCAGGCCGCCGTCCTCGATCCGCTGGAGGCTGCGGCCGCGTTCCCGCTCGAGCGCGCGTTCCAGGAGGGTGTCGGCGGCGATCAGGTTGGGGTTTAGCTCCGTGGGCGCGGCGCTGCGGCGTTCGCCGGTCTTGCGCGCGTGGCCGAAGAACGGGTTGAGCTGGTCGCGCAGGTAGGCGAGGGTCTGCTCGGGGGCCTGGCCGTAATCCAGCAGGGCCTGGCGGTTCAGCAGTTCGCGTGCGCGTTCGACGGTGGCGCCCCGGCGCTCGCGGATCCAGCGGTCGATCCACTCCTGGAATTCCGCCCGCCGTCCTTCGTTCTGCGCGTGCAGCGCATGGTAGTGGTAATAGTCGTCCGTGCCCGGCACCAGTTCCCGCAGCGCCTCCGCCCGGTCGGGCGCCAGCGCGAACGTCTCGACGTAGCCGATTTCCTGCGCCGTTGCCGCCGCGGCGAGCCCCGCCGCCATCCCCATCCAGAGTCCCAAGCAATGCCGCCGCTTCATAGCCGATGCTCCTTTCGCAGGCCGGCGCGGATCCGCGTCCCTGTCCCGGCAGGCGGATCGCCGTCCAGCTCCCGGCGATGTTCCCGCTCCCCCCTGGGTTTGGCAAGTCCGATCTGCCCCTCCCCTTCTCGCTTTTGTGTTTTCGTGGTTGGGCAGTCCCGATCCGCAGCCGGAATAAACCACAGAGGGCCCCAGCGCGGCAAAGCCGCAACCAAATTAATCAGAACTCATGAAAATGGAGAGGGGGATAAGCAGGAAAACAGGAAACAACAGGAAAACATGACAGGTTAACAGCAAGCCCGAAAATGAATTAGTGGCCAGATAGTACAGAGGGGTGGAGCCGCAACCAAAGGAGCAGGGCCACGAAAAACACGAGAAGCCACAAAAAGGGGAGCCTTGAATGGAAATCAACAACCAATGCGATGTAGTCTTTGTGTCTTTTGGTGTTTTTGGTGGCCATGAGGGTTTATGTTTGGCTTGCCTATAAAAATGAGCATCTCAACTTGTATGTGGGCAATGTGTTGGAACGCAAAACGTGCATGAACAACAAGAAGTGGATGGATAGTAGTACAGAGGGGCACAGAGAATGGGGTGAATAACAGACCCTCGATTTATCTTTCGTGTGATTCGTGGTTTCGGCTGGTCCGGCTGTCCTGGCTGTCATCCCGAATCGCAGAGGCGCCCATCCCAACCCAGAATCCGGATTTTCCACGGTGTGGAAAAATAGTTTCCATAGCGTGGAAAACCCGCCGCAACTTTTTCCATGCCGTGGAAAATCCCGAAAATCCGGCTCGCTCCCCGCCGGCAAACTGTCTCGGTTATAATTATAACCGAGACAACCCGCCCGGCCGGCCAGCACCCGGAAAGGCACCCGGAAAAAGAATTGGAATCCGGCGGGGGCATGGCTACGATGAGTTCGTGAGAGTGTCGCGCGGATGAAGAGGCGGTGGCAGAGCGGGCTGGCGGCGTGGATGCTGCTGGCCGCGGCGGCGTTCGGCGCCGGCCCTTCGTTTTCGCTGACGGAGGCGGAACAGGCCTGGCTGGCGGCGAATCCGGAGATTGTGATCGGGGTGCCGGTGGATTCTCCGCCGCTGCATTTCACGGGGCCGGACGGCCGTCCGGCGGGGCTTGGGGCGGATGTGCTGGACGCGATGAACCAGCGGCTGGGGGGGAGGATCCGGCTGCAGGCGGGAACCGCGGCGGAGCTGGCGGACCGGCTGGAGCGCAAGGAACTGGACGGGGTGATGGATGCGGTGCCGGGCGGGGGACTGGATACGCAGCTGGTGTTCAGCCGGCCCTATCTGGAGGTGCCGGCGGTCATCGTGGGCAAGCGCGATTCGCGCTACTACCGGACGGCGGAAATGCTGCGCGGCAGCGCGCTGGCGGTGGTCAAGGGATCGGCCCTGGAGGCCTGGTTCAAGGAAAACCATCCCAAGGTGCGCCGCAAGCCGCATGCGACGGCGGCGGAGGCGCTGGATGCGGTGGCGCGGGGGCAGGCGGTGGCCTTTGCCGTCAACCGGGCGGTGGCGCTGCATCTGATGGA
>CAZHSS010000046.1:0-9786 GCA_964535205.1 uncultured Verrucomicrobiota bacterium | reverse complement strand
GCGAGGTCCTGGGATTCCAGCACTTCGGCACCCGCGAAGAGCTTCTCTTCCTGGGCCGCGAAGTGAATCGATCCAACGACATGTCCGAGGATACCGCGCGAAAGATCGATGCCGAGGTCAAGCGCATCCTCGACGAATGCTACCAGCAGGCCCTCGACCTCCTCACCGCCAACCGCGACAAGCTCGATCAGCTGACCAACCTCCTGATCGAACGCGAAACCCTCGACGGACGCGACGTGGACGACATTCTCAAGCACGGCCGTCTCCGCACCGCCGCCGAACGCAATGCCGAGGAAACCAACCGGGAGGACGCTCCCGCCGACGCCCCCCCCGCCTCGTAACCCGCCGCCCGCGGATTTTCCACGCCATGGAAAAAAACCATCCGGATTTTCCACGCCATGGAAAAAATCCGCCGGATTTTTCCACGCTATGGAAAATCCGGCAGCTGCCGGACCACACCGTGGAAAACCCCGGACCCGTACCCTCCAGCCCAGGACCTTCGGCCGTCCCAGGCCCCCACGGCCCAGTGCCCGCAGGTTGTCCAGACCCCCACGGCCCTGTACCCGCAGATTGTCCGGACCCCCACGGCCTTGCGCCGTGGGTGAATCAGGCCAGCATTCCACCGACGCCCTCTGCCTGTCCCACCCCGCGCCCGCCCGTCCTCATGGGCATTCTCAATCTCACGCCCGATTCGTTTTCCGACGGCGGACAATTCCTCGATCCCTCTGCCGCCCTGGATCGGGCCCTGGCCCTCGAAGCCGACGGCGCGCATATCCTCGATGTCGGCGCCGAATCCACCCGCCCCGGCCATGACCCCGTCTCCGCCGGGGAGGAACTCCGCCGCCTCCTGCCCGTTCTCGACCGCCTGGACGGGCGGTTGAAGATTCCGATTTCGATCGATACCAGCAAGGCGGACGTCGCTCGGGCGGCCTTCGAACACGGCGCCGTCATGCTCAACGATGTCGCCGCCCTCTCTCGCCCCGGCATGGCCGAGTTCGCCCGCACCGGCGATTTCCCGATCGTGCTGATGCATGGCGTCGCGCATGTCCTCGCCGAGGACGACGCCCGGCCTTCAAACACCATCGCCGCGTGGCTGGCCGCACGCGTTCGGGAACTGGAACTCGATCCGGCGCGCCTCATTCTCGATCCCGGCATCGGCTTCGGTACCACCCGCCCGCAGGACGCCGCTATCCTCGATCATCTTTCCACCTTGGTTTCCCTGGGATTTCCCATTCTGATTGGATTGTCCCGCAAGCGCATCGTCCGCACCTTGCATCCGGATGCGGACCCCGATGAAGCCAGCGCCCGGATGGCCCTTGACGCCTGGGAAAACGGAGCCGCCATCCTGCGCCTGCATGATCTGCGCGGCTGGCAAAAAATTCACTTATTGCAATAAGTGATTTTCACCTATTGCGATACCTGAAACCGGGTCGTTTGCTTTGATTTCCCGGGCGGGGCATGCCAGCATGTCCCGCATGAGCCTGTATCCCGTCACGCCCGACAAGGAAGCCCGCCTGCTTCGGCAGATGCGGAAACTGGGCGTGGCCGAATCCGATCTTGAAGAGAAGTTTATCCGCGGCGGCGGGCCGGGCGGACAGAAAATCAACAAGACCTCCTCCGCCGTCTGTCTGCAGCACAAGCCCACCGGGATCGAAGTGAGGTGCGCGCGAGAGCGGTCGCAATCCATGAACCGCTATCTGGCCCGGCGCGAGCTGTGCGACAAGATTGCCGAAAAACTCCTCGGCGAAAAGTCAAAGAAGCAGCAGGAGCGCGAGAAAATCCGACGTCAGAAACGCCGCCGGTCCCGTCGGCAAACCGCGATCATGGTGGATGCCAAGAAAAAGCACGGGGTGAAAAAAGCGCTGCGGCGCCGGCCGGCGCACGAGGACTGATCCGGGGATTCCGGTCGTAAAGGCGGCCTGAAATCCGGTTGCAACGGGGGCCGGCCGGGCGGAACACCGTGCCGGAAGGTTCTTATCCCTGCCGGGTGATATCCGCCCCCAGCGCGCGCAGGCGCGGGGCGATCCGCTCATAGCCGCGATCGATCATTTCGGCCTGCTCGATGATGGTGCGGCCTTTGGCGCAGAGCGCGGCGATCACCAGCGCCATCCCGGCGCGGATGTCGGGGCTGGTGATGTGCTGGGCGCGCAGGCGGGCCGGACCGCTGACCAGGACGCGGTGCGGATCGCACTGCACCAGCGTCGCGCCCATTTCCAGCAGCCGGTCCACGAAGTACAAGCGGCTTTCGAACAGTTTTTCGAAAAAGAGGAGGCTGCCGCGCGTCTGTGTCGCCAGCACCAGCGCCACGCTAAGCAGATCCGACGGAATGGCCGGCCAGATGCCGTCTTCCATCTTCGGGATGGTGCCGCCGAGATCCTGGCGAATGCAGAGGTCTTGCCGCGCGGGCAGATGCAGACGGCCCTGTTCCACCGTCCACGCAACGCCCAGCCGGGAAAAGGCCCGTTGCATGACCCGAAGCGTGGTCGGATCCGGCAGATCCGTCACGGTCAAGGCACCGCCGGTGGCGGCGGCGGCGGCCAGGAAGCTGCCGATCTCGATGTAGTCGGGCCCGACCCGGTGCCGCGCTCCGCCGAGACGCTTCACGCCTTCGATCTCGATCCGGTTGGTGCCCAGCCCCGAGATCCGGGCACCCATTTTCTGCAGCAGCGTCCCGAGATCCTGGACATGCGGCTCGCACGCCGCGTTCAAAATGACGGTGCGTCCCGGGGCCAGGGTGGCGGCCATCAGGATGTTTTCGGTGGCGGTGACGCTGGCCTCGTCCAGCAGGAGTTCCGTCCCGTGGAAGGCGCGGGTGCGCCGCAGGCGGAAGGCCCCGTTGTGCCGGGCCATGGCGATGCCCAGACCGGCCAGGCCTTCGAAATGGGTGTCGAGCCGCCGCCGGCCGATGACATCCCCTCCCGGCGGATGGAGGATGGCGGAGCCATGGCGGGCCGGCAGCGGGCCGGCCAGCAGGATGGAGCCGCGAACCCGTCCGCACAGAGCGGGATCCAGAGCGACGGTGTTCAAGCCCTCGGCGCAGAGGGTGACGGAATGGCCGCGCTGACGAACGTCCACGCCCAGCCGGGTCAGCAGCCGCAGCATGTTCTCGACATCGAGGATCCGGGGCACGTTCTCGAGCGTGACGGGTTCATCGGTCAGCACGCAGGCGGCCAGCATGGGCAGCACGGCGTTCTTGTTGCCGAGCGGCACAAAGGTTCCGTGGACCCGGCACCCCCCTTGGATGATTAGCCGCGCCATGTCCGCTCCGCTCCCTTACTCCACCGTGACGCTCTTGGCCAGGTTGCGCGGCTTGTCGATGTCCGCTCCCCGCAGCTTGGCGTTGTGATAGGCGAACAGTTGCAGGGCGACAACATTGATCATCGGCGAGAGTTCTTCGATGGTCGCGGGCACCGGAATGACATCCTGGGCGATGTCCCGCAGCGAGTCATCCCCTTCGGCGACCACGGCGATGATGCGGCCCTTGCGCGCTTCGACTTCCTTGAGATTCGAGAGCATTTTGTCGTGGACTTCGTCGGCGGTGGGGGTGCAGAGGCAGACCACGGGCAGGAATTCGTTGATGAGGGCGATGGGTCCGTGTTTCATTTCGCCCGCCGCGTAGCCTTCGGCGTGCTGGTAGGAGATCTCCTTGTTCTTCAGTGCGCCTTCGAGGGCGATGGGGTAGTTGAACCGGCGGCCGAGATACAGCGCGTTGTAGCATTCGTAGTACTTCTGCGAGACGGCCCGGATGTCGTCCTGCCGTTCCAGGACGCGGTGGATGCCGTTGGGAATGCGCCCGAGTTCGGCGGTCAGGTCGCGTTCGCGGGCATCGTCGAGGGTCCCGCGCAGGCGGCCGAGCCGGATGGCCAGGAGCACAAAGGCCATGAGCTGGGCGGTGAACGCCTTGGTGGAGGCCACGCCGATCTCCGGACCGGCCTGGGTGAGCAGCGCGGCGTCGCTTTCGCGCAGGAGAGTGCTGCCGGCGACGTTGCAGATGCTGAGAACCCGGCAGCCCATCTCGCGAGCCAGCCGGACGGAGGCCAGGGTGTCGGCGGTCTCGCCCGACTGCGAGACGGCAATGACGAGGGTGTGTTCCGGCAGGCGGGGCTGGCGGTAGCGGAACTCGCTGCCGAGATCGGTTTCACAGGGGGTCCCGGTCCATCGCTCCAGCAGGAGGCGTCCGTACAGGCCGGCATAGTGGGCGGTCCCGCAGCTCAGGACCAGGATGCGCTGCAGGCCGGAGGCTTCGGCTTCCAGCAGAGCGGAGGCCTCCCCCAGATCCACGGCTCCGGAACGGTCCACATGAGTCTCCAGCAGGGTACGCAGTACGCGGGGCTGTTCGTGGATTTCCTTGAGCATGAAGGTTTCGAAGCCGGCGCGTTCGGCGGCTTCGGCCCGCAGGGCGACGGTTTTGATTTCCGGCACGACGGGCGTGCCGTCCAGGGTGGTCAGCGTGACGCCGGAAGGCCGCAGTTCGGCCACTTCGCCGTCGTTCAGATAGATCACCTTTTTGACGCGGTTGAGAATGGCGGGCACGTCGCTGGCGATGAACTGCTCGCCTTCGCCGGTGCCGATGATCAAGGGGCTGCCGCAGCGGGCGGCATAGAGGACCCCCGGCTGATCGCGGAACACGATGCCCAGGGCATAGGCCCCCCGGGCCCGTTTCAAGGCCTCGCGAATGGCATCGGCCGGAGTGCGGGCACCCTCCTTCAGGATTTGTTCGATCAGGTGCGGAATGACCTCGGTATCGGTCTGGGAGAGAAACACATGCCCTTTGGCCTGCAGTTCCGCCCGCAGGGCCGCATCATTTTCGATGATGCCGTTGTGGACCACCGCAATGGCCCCGGTGCTGTCGCCATGGGGATGGGAGTTGATCTCGGAGGGTTCCCCATGGGTGGCCCAGCGCGTATGCCCGATGCCGAGGCCGCCGGCCAGCGGGCTTTCTTCGAGAGCTTCCTCCAGGTTCGACAGCCGGCCCAGGCGTTTGCACACCGACAGCGCGCCGTCGGAGCCGCGGATGGCCACTCCGGCGGAATCATATCCCCGGTATTCCAGGCGTTTCAGGCCTTCCAGGAGCAAGGGAACCGCATTTTTGGGTCCCACGTATCCGACGATGCCGCACATATTGAGTTCCTGTCTGTTCCGGGCGGATGCCGCACCTTGACTGGCACCGCCACTCTACAAAAAGACCGGGAACAATCAAGTTCCCGGTCCGTTTCAATTCAAAATTGAGAAATTATTTCTGGGCGGTATCCACAGGGGTGGCATCGCCGGTGGAGTCGCCGGCCGGGTTGAAATTGTCGGCTTTCAGCTGCTGTCCCCGAAGAGAGAAAGCCGCTCCACCCTTGAGCACCACCACGAGACCGTCGGAACCGAACGGCTGCTTACCCTTCAGGTCGTCTTCGCTGATGGTGGATCCTTCGGCCGGGAAACTGCCGCCGCTGACGTAATTCTTGGTGAAAATGAACGGGGTGCCTTCGGGGGCGTCGTCCAGGTTCAGCACCAGGCTCCAGGCATTGTTTTCGGCGGCGAACTCGGTGTGATCCGTGGTTTTGGCGCCTTCGATGCCGCGGGCGGCGAAGAAATCGAAAGTGACCGCCATGACCTTGGAGGTGACCAGATGGGTGAAATACAGCGTGGCGGTGTTGTAGTCGTCATCCTCGGTCGGCCAGGCCGAGTAGCCTCCGCCCAGTACGACGTCTTCCATCTGGCCCGCAAACGCGGACTTGTAGATGTTCGAGCCGTTGGAAACCGTCTGGGTCAGGGCGGCGCTGATCAGCGCGCGGTTGACCGCCGGAACCAGGATGGCGGCGAGCATGGCAATAATGGCGATCACCACCAGCAGCTCGATCAGGGTGAATCCAAAGGGCTTGCGCTTCATGACTTATTATCTCCCTATATGTTGAGAATCTTCTGGTATCATACGCTTTTCCGGTTCTTCGTCAACCTTTTCAAAGTGCCTATTTTCAAGCGCCCGGGAGCGGCATCGGGCCGGCCCATTCGGGGCAGCAGCTGTGCACGAGCAGGGCCACGACAATCCCTAGCAGCAACCCCATCAGCACTTCGAGCCGGGTATGGCCAAGAAATTCCACCAGCTTGTCAGGCGAGAACTTGTGGTTGCGGTAGAAGTCTTCCGCGATCTGGTTGAGCAGGCGCGCCTGGACGCCGGCGGCCCGCCGCACGCTCTGTGCATCAATCATGATCAGGGCCAGCAGTCCGGCCGCCAGCGCGAACACCGGCGAGCCGAACCCCGAGCGCAGGCCCACGGACGTGGCGCATGCCGCAGCCGAGGCGGTATGCGAACTGGGCATGCCCCCCAGCCGGAACAGAAATCCGTAGTCGAACTTCCGCTCGCGGATCATGAAGTTCAGCAGTTTGATCAGCTGTGCCAGCAACCAGCCGGTCAAGGCGGATATCAGAGAGATGTTTTGAATCAGATCGCGGAACATGGGCTGAGACTGTACGCAAGGGACCCGCGCCGGCGCAATCATTATCCGGTTTTCCATCGGATTTCGGCCGGGAGGCATCCGCATCCGGAGAAGTCCGGATTGGCGTTTTCGCCGGTTTCCGGGCTTCCCACCCCGAAAATCGCCAAATTGGACGGATAGAGATATATTCGCTTGTCTCCCCCTGAAATTCATGGTTTCCTGTGTTGATCAATCAGGCGTGCTGTCAAACAGGAGCCATTTATGGGCACATCCTCAAAAGCGCTGGCCCGGAAACTGCATGCGATGGCCAAGGCCCAGCATGGCTGTTTTACCGCCTCTCAGGCCGTGGAAGTCGGCTATGCCGACAGCGTCCATCTGTATCACGTCAAAACCGGCAGTTGGATCCGGGTGTACCGCGGGGTGTATCGTTTGGCGGCGATGTCTGAAACGGCCACCTCCCGCTGCATGGCCGCCCTGCTTTGGACCCGGGATAAAAACGGCGTGGTTCAGGGCGCTTTGACCAGCGAAACGGCGGAAGCCCTCCTGTCGGGACAGCTGACTCCTCGCATTCCCGTTCGGATGGTTGTGAACCAAGGATTCCGGCGGTCTTCTCGCATTCCGGAAGGGATTGAAATCACCGTGGGGAAAGCCCTGAAGCACAAAACTTCAAAAATTCTGGGTCTTCTTGTGCTGGCGGAGCCCGAAACCAAGGAAAAATCCGCTCCGGTTCCGGCCCGCTCCGGTTTCGAGGACATGACCGACTACTACGACTGGCTCGATTACCGGAACGCCTTATGTCCCGCGGCCGATTGAGTCTGGTGGCGGCCGGACTGGCCTTGTGGGCCTGCCTGGCGCCTTTGAATGCCCTGGCGCTGTATTTCCGCCTGGATGGGGACCGGCTGTGGCTGCAGGCGGACCAGGCCCCGCTGGTGGAGGTCTTGCGGCAGTTTGCCCATGCCGGCGTCACCGTCCGGCTCGATCCGGATATTCGCGCTACGGTCCAGGCCGCTTTTCGAGGGGCCGCGCTGGATGACGCCCTGAGCGAACTGCTGGATTCTTATGATTATCTGGTGACATGGAAGATGCTGCGCGGACCGCTTGGCCGTGTTCCCAAACTCCAGGAAATCGAGATATTTGTCCCCGGTTGCCGGCAATCCGCCCGCCCCCTGTCCAGTTTCCCTGCCCGCTTCAACACCACCCGGGGCGTTGCCGGAGACGCGCCGGAATTCATCCGGGACGAGTTGCTCATCGGCGTCCGGCCCGGAACCACCTATGCCCGGTTCCAGCAACTGCTGGATCAGGTGGGCGGCATGATTGTGGATGTGGATGCGGACACCGGCGTCTATCTGATCCGGTTTCCGCCCGGAACAAATGTCGAAGAACTGCTGACCCGTCTTGCCCGCCATCCCCTGGTGGCCCATGCCGAGTTGAATCACGCCATCCGCCTGCCCCCCGGCTCCCGCCCTTCCCCGCATTCCTGGTCCCTTCCGCCGGTTTCCCCGCCCGCCGACGGTTCCATCCCCGTGGCCGTGCTGGACAGCGGACTGGATCCGGCCGCCGGCATCGGGCCGCTGGTGACGGCTGGCTGGGATGCGGTGTCACCCGACCGGGCCCTGTCCGATCCCGACGGGCACGGCACCCATATGGCGCTGCTGGCTTCCGGCTTGCTGGCCGCGGACGGATTGCAGACATCAGGCGAACCCCTGCCCCTGGTGTCGGTCCGGGCCTTTGATGAGGATGGCGTCACGTCGAATTTTGCCATTCTTCAGGCTTTGGCCTACGCAACACAGGCGGGCGCCCGGGTCGTCAACCTCAGCTGGGGCTCCGAAGCCGACAGCGATTTTCTCCGGGCCGCGGTGGAAACCGCTTCGGCCAACGGACTGATTGTGGTCGCCGCCGCCGGCAACGAACCGTCCGGGAAACCCGTATTTCCCGCGGCCTATCCGTCCGTGCTGGCGGTCGGGGGTGTCGGGGCCGGCGGGCAGTCGTGGGAACTGTCCAACTTCGGCGGATTTGTGGATTTATCTGCTTCTGCGTTCGCCACGCTGCCGGTTCGCAACGACGGTGCCGCCGGTGCCTATGTCGGCACGTCCATTTCCTCCGCCGCCGTGGCCCATGCCCTCGGGCAGTATTTCAACCGGCATCCCGCCGCCACGCCGGAACAGGCCCTGGCGGCCTTGCGCGCCGCCCTGTCGGCGCCTCCTGCCGACGGCTACGGTGCCGGCGTGCTGGATGCCGCGGCCCTCGGGCGGTTTCTGGCGCCGTAGTTTTTCTCCGTCCCTCCCAAGCCGTTGCTCGACCGCCTGAGTGAAAACAGGAGCCCCGTTTTGCCAGTTGTCCCTTCCGGGGCAGGCTTGCTACAATTCTGAACGATTGGTTTCAACGATGTCGCTTATGGAACGTATATCGGCGATGACGCGGACGGACGGCCGGGGTGCAGACAGCGCCCGCAGAGCCGGCTGGACGCTCCAACGGCGTTGTTTCCCGTTTCCCCTCACCTAAACCCGTAACAAGGAGATCCATCCCATGCCATCCCGTCTCGCAGTCGTTGCCATCGGCGGCAATTCGCTCATCAAGGACAGCAAGCACATGGCCGTGGCGGACCAGTACCAGGCCGCGGGCGAAACCTCGCATCACATCGCCGCGCTGGTAGCCGCCGGCTACCGCGTCGTGGTCACCCACGGCAACGGCCCCCAGGTCGGGTTCATCCTGCTGCGTTCCGACCTGGCCAAGAATGTGTTGCATGAGGTGCCGCTGGACAGCTGTGTGGCCGATACCCAGGGCGCCATCGGCTACCAGGTCGGCCAGACCCTCGCCAATGAACTCCGGCGCCAGAATCTTCACAAGCCCATTGCCACCGTGGTCACCCAGGTGCTGGTGGATGAAAACGACCCGGCGTTTGACCACCCCACCAAGCCCATCGGCCCGTTCTATTCGGAGGAAGACGCCCGGAAACACCAGGCCGAAGACGGCTGGGTGCTCAAGGAGGATGCCGGCCGCGGCTGGCGGCGCGTCGTCGCTTCGCCCAGGCCCCTGAAAATCATCGAGGAGGAAACCATCCGCCTCCTGCTCGAAAACGATGTCATTGTCATCGCCGTGGGCGGCGGCGGCATCCCGGTCGTGGAAAAGGAAAACGGCGAACTCGAAGGCAGCGCCGCTGTCATTGACAAGGATTTCGCCTCCTGCCTGCTCGCCAAGAACCTCAAAGCCGACCTCTTCATCATTTCCACCGGCGTGGACAAGGTGGCCGTTGACTTCAAGAAGCCCACCCAGCGCGAACTCGACAGCCTGACCGTGGCCGAGGCCGAGCAGTATTTCGCCGAAGGCCAGTTTCCCGCCGGCAGCATGGGCCCCAAGATTC
>CAZHSS010000045.1:0-10141 GCA_964535205.1 uncultured Verrucomicrobiota bacterium | reverse complement strand
TGCAAGCAAAATCTTACCACTCTTATCGCATGTCCCGAATTTGGTCGTGCGCCCGTCCCGAGGGGGTCGGATGTTTTTCGCGTGATTCGGGCGGGGGGATGTGCGAGAGTCGCGGGCATGTGTTCAACCTTCGAGGAGACCCTATGAAAGTACCGCTGTTGGATTTGAAGCCTCAATATGCCCAGATCCGGGAGGAGATCGAGCCCGCGCTGCTGGAGATCTGCCGGTCGCAGGCGTTCATCCTGGGCCCGAAGGTGCAGGAATGCGAGGCGGCCGTAGCGGCGTACTGCGGCGCGGCGCACGCAGTGGGGGTCACCTCGGGTTCGGATGCGCTGATCCTGGCCCTGATGGCGGAGGACATCGGCGCCGGCGACGAGGTGATTACGACTCCCTACACGTTTTTTGCGACGGTCGGGGCGATCTCGCGGCTGGGGGCGAAGCCGGTGTTCGTGGATATTGATCCGGTGACGTTCAACCTGGACGCCTCGAAGCTGGAGGCGGCGGTGACGCCGCGGACGAAGGCGATCATTCCGGTGCATCTCTACGGCCAGATGGCGGACATGGATGCCGTGATGGGGGTGGCGAAGGCGCACGGCCTGATCGTGATCGAAGATGCCGCGCAGGCGATCGGTTCGGAATGGAAGGGCCGGCGCGCCGGGAGCATCGGCGACTACGGATGCTTCTCGTTCTTCCCGTCCAAAAACCTCGGCTGTTTCGGCGACGGGGGCATGGTGACGATGCAGGAGGAGGCCAAGGCGAAAAAGTCGGTGATTCTGCGCAATCACGGCTCGGAGCCCAAGTACTACCATCAGCTCGTCGGCGGCAATTTCCGGCTCGACGCCCTGCAGGCGGCGGTAGTGACGATCAAGCTGAAGCATCTGGACGGCTGGACGGCGGGCCGTCAGGCCAATGCCGAGCGCTACCGGCGGCTGTTCGCGGGGGCCGGGCTCGAGGCCGCCGGGCAGGTCGTGCTGCCGCAGGCGGTGGCCAACCGCCACATCTACAACCAGTTCGTTATCCGCGCGAAGCGGCGCGACGACCTGCTGGCGCATCTGCGGGCTCGCGATGTCGGCGTGGAAATCTACTATCCGGTGCCCCTGCACCTGCAGGAGTGCTTCCGGGATCTCGGCCACCGGGAGGGTGACTTTCCCGAAAGCGAGCGCGCCGCGCGCGAAACACTGGCGCTGCCGATTTTCCCGGACCTGACCGACGACATGGCCGAATGGGTGGTGGAGTCCATTGCGGACTTCTATCGTGTCTAGGTTGCGAACCGGCTGACATGCGGTATACTGTCCGGCACTTGACAACCCCATAACCCCAACCGGAGGAAACCCAATGAAACGACTGACCCTGATGACCCTGACGGCCCTGTTGGCCATGGCCCTGAATTCGTCGGCGTGGTGGTGGACGCGCAAGCCGGCGGAAGAGCCGGTCAAGGAAGACGCATCCGAGGCGACGCAGGAGGCGGTGAAGTCCCCCTGTTGCGCCGACAAGGCCCAGAAAGCCGAGATGAAAGCCGGCAAGAAGGCGGATTGTTGCGAACAGAAGGCCGCCAAGAAGGCCAAGAAGGCCGAGAAGAAAGCCGCGTGCGCCGAGAAAAAGGCCGAGAAAAAGGCGGAATGCGCTGAGAAAAAGGTCGAAAAGAAGGCCAAGGACGCGGAAAAGCGGATGGAGCGCAAGGGAGAGAAGACCGAGCGCAAGGCGCTGACGGAAGAAGAAAAGGCGGAGCGCAAGGCGAAGCGCGCCGCCCGCAAGGCCGAGCGGAAGGCGCGTGAAGCGGCCGAAGCCGTCCCGGCGGTGCCGGAGGAATCCGTTGCCCCCGAAGCGGCCACGGAATAATCCCGCGGCCTTGCCAAGGCCAGGATCCCCGGCCGGGACGACCGGCCGGGGTCTTTTGCCGCGAAGAAAGGTTCGGTCATGAACAACGATCTCGCGAATATTTTGTCCGGCTGGGACTATGATCCCAACGAAGTGCGCGCGCGCTACGTCCGGACGGCGGACGGTTCCCGGCAGATCCAGCTGCGGCTGGATCTGGGTGTGTTCCAGATGCGCCCCGAGGGCCGGCCCGACGGCGAAACGCCGCGCGGGTTTCCATCGCTGAAGGACTGCTACATCGAAGAGGAAATGCGCGCGCCGGACCAGGTGCTGCCCCGCGCCCTCGATGCCAACGACTGCTCCGACCTGCAGCAGGAGGTCATGCAGTACTACTACCGCATGATGGCGTTCCACGCCCTGGGCGACCTGGGCGGCGTTGTCCGCGACAGCGACCACGTCCTCGACCTGATTGACATCGTGTCGGAGTATGCCGACGACGACGATGCGGCCTGGCAGTTCATGCAGCTCTATCCCTACATGCGCATGATGAACGTCCGAGCCCGCGCCGAACTGGACATGCAGCAGGGGAACTTCGAAGCCGCCGATAAACTGGTGCGCGAAGCCGTGACGGATCTCGAACAGTTCTACACGGAAAACTACGAGCCGGTGAACGAAGACGGATCGACCGCGCCCCCGGCCCCGGAACTGGTGTCCATGCGGGAACTGGTTGACGAGGTGGATCGCCGCCGGCCCCGCAGCGAAACGGAATCTCTCCAGGAAGCCCTGGCGCGCGCCGTGGAACTGGAGCACTACGAGAAGGCCGCGTTTCTGCGCGACCGGCTGAAAGCGCTGAAAACGCTGGGCGTCCGGCCGTCCGGCAAGAAGCGGATGCACCCTCCCGGAGGCCGGGAGACCGCCAGTTGAACCTGTTCCGTTCGCCGTTCATCCGGCCGCGGCCCGTCCGGGCCGCGGCGGCGGCGGGCTTGCTTTGGGCCCTTGGGGCGTCCGCGGTGGAATCGCCGGTCCGGCTCTACCGCGGCGAGGGGGGATGGGCGGTGGCGGAAGGCCTGCCGGCCGATGCCGTTCCGCCGTCCCCGGACTGGGGACGCGACGGCGCCCTTTGGATCGGACGGATCCCCGGCGGGACGGAGAACCTGGACTGGCGGGGGACGGTCCTGGCCGTGGCCGATGCCCTTCCGCTTCCGCTGGCACCCGGCGTGCTGCCGTCCGTCCGCAATGCGTTCGGCTCCTGCCTGGTGCGGTCGCTGTCAGTCCGGTTTGAATCGCAGATCCGCGCCCACCGCTGGTCGCTGGTCTTCCCGCCCGAGGATCGCCCGATGGAGTTTCTTCCGCTGGAACTGGCCCATGGCGAACCGCTGCCTCTGGCGCTGGAACTGCACGATGCGGAAACGGGCGAGCGCTGGATCCTGTCCCCGGAGCGGATGGGGAGGGAAGGGGGAATGTTCGAGCGCGAAAAAGGAGAGGCGCGGCTGTATGCCGGCAAGGTGGATGACGACCGGCTGGAATGGCATCTGATCGTGGTGTTCGCCCCTTCCGGCCGCCGCATTCTGCAGGCCCGGGTGCAGAGCCTGGAAGGCCCCCCGCGCCGCCTGCGCATGCGGATCAAGGTTCGGACGGATGCGCCGGGAGTTCCCGTCCTGCAGGCGGAGCTGCCGCCGGCCGTCGTGGCCTGGCGCGACGGCCGGGCCGTCGGTCTGCTGCTGGACCTCGCCGAGCCGAGGCGCTACCGTCCCGTTCTGGATGAACCCGGATGGATGGGGCTGGAATTCGATCTGGCCGTGACCCCCGCCACCGGGAATTTCCCGCGCAGCGCCACGTTTTCCCTGGAGGCCGACGCCTGGCCGGCGGAGGACGAGGACGCGGCGCGGGCCGGCGCCCTGGAGCGCCTGCCGCGGTTCGGAGGCGCCGCAACCGTCCCGGAATCTGTTCTGCGGGACGGACTGCCTTCCGGGCAGGCCTTGGAGCCAGCGTCCCTGACCCTGACCCATCCGGCCGCGCCGGCCGCCCCCGGCTTCCGTGCGCGCCTGGCCCCCACCGGCCCGTCCCTGAAGCCTCCGGAGGGATTCCGCGACGACGAGGATGTGCTGCGCTACCTGATGCTGCGCATGTCGGGTCTGTTTGACGATCATGACTGGGCGGCCAGCGGTTTTTTGTGCGCCGCCCAGAGCGCCGACGGCCGGCCGCGCATCGAGCGCAGCGACTTCGCGGCGCGGGTGGCCGTCAATCCCGATCCCGATCTGGACGCCATGCTGGAGATGGGGCGCAACCGGGGCCTGACGTTGCTGGCCCGGGCGCTGGATTCCGGCGCGCCGGCGGTCTGGATCCGCGCCGCCGGCCGGTCGCCCGGACTGGATCATCACGCTCGTGCTCTGTACCTGTGCGATTATCCCGCCGTCTGGGATCCCGGCACCCTGGCCATCGGCGTGGATCTCGGGCATGCCGAGGCCGAACTGATCTCCTCCCTGGGGTGCATGCTGCGCGGGCGCGGCATCGCGCTGCTGGTCGAAGACGACGGCCCCCTTGCGCCGTTCACCACCGCCCACGCCGATGCGCTGGCATGCCGAAGCGCCGAGGAGCCGGAAATGCGCCGGCAGCACGCCCTCGCCGCCGGCCGCCCCGTGGTGTGGATGCCCGAGAATCCCGGCGGGGCGGCTCGCACCCTGGCCCGTGATTTAGGGTTTGCCAGTCCCGCCCGAATCGAACAGGATTGATCCATGTTCGATCAACCGGCAGGACGTTTACTCGGCGGCGCGCCAGGCGCATTGGACCGCGGCCTCCGCGCCTGGAAGGCCCAGCCCGTGGATTGGGACCGCATGGATCAGGCCGCCCCGGCGGAATGCCGCCGGCCCCAGACCACCATCGAGCGCCCCGTGACCGTCAGCGGACGGGGCACGTTTTTCGGCAAAAGCACCCGCACGCTCACGCTGTGTCCCACGGACATGGACGGCTGGTGGTTCGAGCGCACGGATCTGCCGGACAGCCTGCCGGTGCGCTGTTCGATCCGCAACGTCTGGACCACCGGCAACGTGGTCAGCAACATCGTGCTGCGCAGCGGTTCTCCGCACAACTACATCCGCATGGCCGAGCACATGATCGCCCTGCGCATGGGGATGGGCATCGACAACCTGCTGATCAAGCTGGATTCGGGCGATCCGCCCCTGTTTGATCACGGCAGCGCCGACCTGGTGCACGCCCTTCGGAGCGCGGGCGTGCGCCCGGTGGACCGCCCGGCCTCGTTCGTCACGGTGCGCGAGCGCGTCACCGTCGCCAACGGGCAGGGGGGCTTTCTGACCCTGGCCCCGCCGGCAGACCCCGCCCGGCCGATGCTGGCCATTGACGCCGCCGTGGATTTCAAGACCGCCATCGGCCGCCAGCGCATCCGTTTCGCGGTGGACCCGGAGTCCTTTGCCTACGGCGCGACCGCCCGCACCAACACGTCCGCGCTGAAAATGCTCTACTGCCGCACGATCGGGCTCTTGTTTGCCGACATCCGCAATCTGGGTTATTCCCTCGACAATCTGCTGGTGGCCGGCCGGTTCCGCTACTGGAACCAGGCGCGGCTGCGCCACGAAGGCAAGTCGCTGGAGGCGGTCTGGCACCGCGCCACGCTGGATCTGCTTGCCGCCATCGCGCTGATTGACGAAGGGTTGTTTGTCGGCGAGATCATCTCCTTCAAATCCGGGCACGCGCTGGACGTGGACATGGTCCAGCGGCTGTACCAGGAATCGCTGCTGACGCCGCTGGCGGGTGCGGAGCGAGCCTGAGACGGTTCGGAGACGCGGGGGAGACAACGAGGAAGGAAGGCGGCCATGTGCCACCGCGGGACATTCCGGTCGGGGGTGCTGGCAGGGCTGCTGATGGCCCGGCTGGCGCCGGGTCAGGCCGACCTGCCCGTTTTTCACTCGGGTCCCTGGGGCTTCACCACCGCCCCCGACGGCTGGACCTTTTCCGGCCTGGGGCCGGACTACGCCGGTCCGGACGGCCACGGGCTCGACGGGGTGGACGGCGGCGCCGCCAAATTCGACGACTCCGGCGATTTCATCTCCGTGCAGTTCGACGGCCCGCCGGCCTCGGTTGCCTACTGGATCCGCGGCTACACCGTGCTCTCCGGCGCCGTGTTCCGCGTGGAGCAGTCGGCCGATGGAAGCGACTGGAGCACGCTGCACACCTGGACGAATCTGCCGGCCGATGCCGCGTGGACCAGCCATTTTCCTTCGCTGGAGGCGCGGCACCTCCGCTGGACCTACGCGGAGAAAATCACGGGCAACGTGGGTCTCGACGGCGTGGCCGTCCGTGCGTGGAGCGAGCCCGGCCTGGGGTCCGTGACGGCGACCGGCGGCCTGTTGCGCGCCGCGATTTCGGACGGCTCCCTGGGCCGGACCTACCGGCTGGAGCAGGCCGATGCGCTGATCCACCCCACGGCGGTGGACTGGCAGAACGTGGAGGAAAAACAGGGAGCGGACGGGCTGCTGGAATGGACCCTGCCGCTGCCGACCAACCGCCTGCGCTTCTACCGGGTCCGGGATGTCACGGTTGGAATGCCGCTGCCCTGACCGGCCGCGGAGCCGGAATCAGATCGGGGGCTTGCCGATGGAATACACCCGAAAGAGATTGGTGACGGCGGGCGTGATGACCACGGCATTGTTGGAGATGGCGTATTCGTTGGTGGGCAGCAGCGCCCAGTCCCAGGCACCGTTGGTCAGTACCGTCGCACTCCAGATGTTTCCCGGGATGCCCGACAGGCTGCTGACGGCGGCCACCAGTCGTCCGTCCTGGATCGCCACCGATTCCGTGGTGCGGTAGGGCGAGAGGGCGCGGGTGAGGGCGGTTTCGGCGGAGTAGGCGAAGACGGGCAGGGGGGCGCCGCTCAGCGAAAGGTCGCCGATATAGAGTTTGCGCTCGTTGCCTCCCCCGGCGTTCCAGTTCCAGAAGCGGATGTAGGCGGGCGCATTGACCGATGCGGCGGCAAAGAGGCCCTCAAACGCCTGGCCATTGACCGTCAATCGGTAAGTGTCGCTGGACAGAATCTCCAGGGTATTGGTTTTGGGCGTATTGCTCCACGGCAGGCCGGTCTCGCGCAGTTCGCTGTCGTAGATCACGAAGTTGGTGGTACCCCCGTCGAAACGGAACTCCGTCAGGCGCTGTTCGAAGCGGTTGTGGAATGCGACGCCGATGGACGAGGCGCCGGCTCCGCCGTCCACGCCGCCGTTTTCGAAAACGAACGACACGGTGTCGCCCGGCTGCAGGCCGTCGGCAAACGGCCGGATGGCTTCGACGAAGGAGCCGCCGTCGGCCTGGAGCGCCCAGGCGCGCGGACCGAGAGAGAGGGTGCCGCCTTCGGTGGCGGCATCGGCCATGGAGGCGCCGGTTCCGTTAATGGTCCATGGCTGGAAGCCGGCGCCCCCGTTGGAGTCGCTTGACCAAGCCGACGAGTAATTGGCGTTGGTGGGCGAATCCCACGCGCCGTCGTTGGGATTGACGGCGGAATTGGTGCCGGAGACGCGGATGACGTTGACGCCTTCGGCGAGCGGCACGGCGGGGATGGACCAGTTCGTGGCGTAGGCAATGGCACCGGAGGCGCCGTTGAGCCGGTTGCTCCAGATCAGGTGGCCGGTCAGCAGGTGGGCGGATCCGTGCAGCGCGATGTTCGTGACGCCGTTGGCGACATTGGTGGCCGGCGGCGGCTGGGAGAGGGACACATACGGCTGGTCGTCGGCCAGGCAGCCCTGCACCCGGGCATGCCAGTCGGCATAATCATTGTTGTCCCATACGGTATTGGTGCCGATGAGGCCGTTGAAGACAAAGTCCGCCTGCCAGGTGTCGTCGGGTATGGAGTACTCGGCGATCCATTCGTTTTCGTTCTCTTCGATCATGGGCAGGGACTGGACTTCCGCCGTCCAGTCATTGCGGCCGATGTGGAGCATGAGGTTGCTGGCGCCCATCAGGGGCCCGCCGTTGGGGTGGTAGGTGATTTGCAGGGGAATGCAGCCCTGGGGGATCCGCGGGGTCCAGGACGCTTCCGAAGGCAGGTCGCCGCAGTTGGACACCGGCACGCTCCAGTTCAGGCCGTCGTTGCTGTCCCACGTTTCGTCGCCATCGGTGAAGGACAGATTCAGTTCATAGGTCAGGTCAGGGATCGTGTACTCCAGCACCCAGACGTCGCCGGAGGAGACCATGGGGACGGTGGACGGATTCTGCCAGTTGTTGCGTCCGATATAGGCGGAGACGGCGGCGGCGGAGGCGAGCGGTCCCTCGCCGGGATCGTAGGTGATGGTGACGACGGTATCGCAGCCGTCGGGGTTCGGCGGATCGAATATGGCGGCGGAGTCCTGCGGGATGGGGGATTTGGCGTAGATCTGGATGGAGTAGGCCCCGATCGCCAGGGTGGCGTTGGCGGAGCCGTCGGCGGCGACCGTGCCGCCGACCGCGGGGCCCTTGTTGCCGAACAAGGCGTCGTAGGCCTGCAGATCGGAGTTATACAGGCAGTACCACGTGCCAGAGGAGGGAAAGGCCATGTCGTAGGACGTGTATTCCGTCGCGGAGGCATTGACCACCAGCATAAGTTCATTCCGACGGGAAACGCCGACCACCTTGCCGTCGTGATTGACGTGGCGGACCTGGATGCCGCCGGTGTCCTTAAGGGCGTCGGTATTGCCGTAGGCATTGCGTCGCAGATGAATCAGATCCGAAAACGCGCGCACGATCCCGGCGTTGGAATTGGTCAGGTCCCAGCGCAGGGCGGTGTTGTTGGAGAACGTCCAGTCCTCGTTCATTTCCGATCCGGCGAAAATCATGGGAATGCCCGGAGAGATCAGGGCGATGCCGTGGGCCAACAGGGCGCGCTTCTTGGCCCAGTAACCCTGCGGATCGTCAAAGTGGATATCGCGCGGCAGGCGGTGCTTGTCGTTCAGATCGCCGCAGGTGTCGTGGCTTTCCACATAGCGGACGGAATCAAAGCCGCCGTTGGACAGCCAGAAGGCGAGGGTGCTCATGTTGCGGTCGGCATCGCTCGAGGCCGTGGCCAGCGAGCGGATGTCGTTGAGGAATCCGTGGTCCCACTGGGCCTCAAAATTCACCTGGCTGTCAAAGGCGTGGTCTTCGGCGATGCGATAGGCGTCGCCGAAGTCGTCGCGGGTCATGGCGTTGATGGTGGCCAGCATGGCGCTGCCGTCAGGATTCGACTGTCCGCTGGCGTAGCGGATATTGTAGACCGAATCCCAACGGAAGCCGTCCACCTTGTATTCCTCGAGAAACATGCGGATCTGGCCCTGGATGTAGTCGCGGACTTCCTGCCGCCCGTAGTCGGGACGTGTGGAGCCCCAGTCGGTGTGGGCTTTCCAGTTGTTGTAGAAATAGATTCCGCCCAAGCTGTTTTCCGACCAGCCGTCGTACTGCCACATTTCGAGGTCGGAAGGGCCGTAGTGGTTGTGGACGACGTCGATGATGACGGCGATGCCGTTATCGTGGAACGCCTTCACGAACCGCTTCAGGCCGTCGGGACCGCCGAAGGCCGATTCAATGGCATAGGGATCGGACGGGTTGTAGCCCCAGGAGCGGTCGTCGGGGAATTCGTTGACCGGCATCAGTTTCACGGCGGAGACGCCGAGCGATTTGATGTAGGGGAGCTTTTCGATGCACTGGTCGAAGGTGGAGGGCAGCCAGCTCTCGGCGTTGTAGGTGCCGACGTGCATCTGGTAGATGACGAGATCGTTTCGCCAGATGCGGTTGAACGCGTGCTCCCCCCAGTCAAAGGCGTCGGGATCGTACACGATGGAATTGCCGGCGGAATTGACGACCCGCCGGGCGCGCGGATCTTTTTTGTACGCGCCGTTGACGACGAACTTGTATTCGTGCCCTGCGCGCGCCGCGGGAACATCCACCGACCAATTTCCGTTCCACTGTCCTCCCGGCATGTCCTTGGCCAGTGCCGTTGACCCCCAGCCGTTGAACGATCCCCGGACCGTCACACCGGAGGCATTCGGTGCCCAGGTCCGGAAGGTGACGCCGGTGCCGTTGGCGTCGGCGTAAAGTGTGGCGCCCATGCCCGGGCGGGAGGATTGCGCCGGGGCCTGGACACCTCCCAGCAGACCCAGGCCAATCAGCAGGCATACGCGGAGACGATTCATGCCTGCACCCTAGGCCGTGTAAAACGCTTTTGCAAGCCCGGTTCTTGTCAAAAGCAGGGCTGCGTCAAGAAAGATGTTCAGAACAGTCCGACTCGGCAGGTCCCGACCTCTTGGAGAGTCGGGATCGCCCTGCCATTTCCGAGAAAGTGCGGGTGGGGTAGGGCGAATCGTCCCCGATG
>CAZHSS010000044.1:0-10160 GCA_964535205.1 uncultured Verrucomicrobiota bacterium | reverse complement strand
ACGCGAAGGGATACGCCTCGCGGGTGTCGGGGGTATCCGTCAGCTGCAGCGTCAGGGCATCGGGCTGGCCGGCATCCGCGATTTCCCACGGCAGGCGGAACGCGACGCCGTGGATGGGCAGGATGCGGGGCGTTCCGTTGGCCAGATAGCGTCCGGGCACGCCGTCGCGAAGCAGGCGGCCGCAGATGGGAAACAGCGGGGGAATGCCGCCGCGGAGTTCATCGGTTTCGCGCGACCAGACCCAGGGATGCCGGTACAGGATTTCGCGCGGTGCGCCGCCGGATTCGGCCAGGCGCAGGGACGAGACGATCCCGCCCAGTTCCGGGACGATCTCGGCGACAGTGCCGCCGTCGGGGGTCGTCAGCGTGTGGATCTCGAAGCCATGGGCTGTTCGTGTCGTGGTCATCTGGCCAAGAAGGGTATCACTGCGCGGCCGGGCTGCAATCCAAAGAATCCGGAGGCGGTGGGGCGTCGCCGGGCGGAATTTGCGGGTGGTAGCGCTGCTCGTGGCGGTCGGCGGTGCGCCGGACGGCGGCGCGCAGGACGAGGTTGGCCACCAGCGCGGCGAGGAGTCCGGCGGTTCCGGCGTGGAGCAGGAGGACGGCAGCCAGAGCCGCCGCGGCCAGGGCCAGGAGTCCGCCGAAAAACCAGCTGAAGACCACCCAGATGGCGCGGCCGATCTTGAGATCGGCATCGCCCCGGGCCATGGTGCGGTCGCCCATGCCGGTGGCGACGACCGCGGCAAAGGTGACATAGGTGGTCGAGACGGGGAAGCCGTTGCTGGAGGCGAACGCAATGACGCCGGCGCTGACGAACATGATGACGGCGGCGCGCAGGGGATCGAAGTGGATGCGCTTGCCGCGGGCATCCACGTGGGCGGGCGGGGCCAGTTCGGGGCCGGTCGGCCGCAGGCGGAGGAGCCAGCGGGCGAGGGCGCGGCACCAGCGCGGCGCATAGAGGGCGATGTGGTCGTACTGGCTGCCGGTGTTGACGGCGGCGCGGGTGACGCGCTGGGCGCCGGACGTGCCCATGCCCGCCACCATCAGGAGGCCGCAGGCGGCCAGCAGCCAGACGGGGATGGGCATGCGGGTGGCCGCCGCAGTGCTGGCGTCGGCATGCTTCCACAGCCAGAAAGCGGAGAGCCCCGGCGACGCGCCGTTGGCCAGATCGTTCTGGCCGAAGGCGAATGCCAGGCACAGCATGCCCAGCACCGCCAGGAGGCTGAACAGCCGGCGGGTCAGGCGTTCCTGGAAGAGGGTGGCCAGCAGATGCACCAGCAGCGTCAGGGCGCCCCAGGCCACCAGTAGGAACGCGCCGGTTCCCATGCGCTCGACGATCTGGACGCGGAAGGCGGCGACCCACGGCACGGCCTTCATGCCCTTGAGAACCATGAACCAGGCCATGCCGGTTAGCATCAGGCCGGCCACCCACGGACCGTGCAGCAGGACGCGCATGTGATCGGTGTGTTCATCTCGGATGGCGGCCCGGAAGATGCGCTGGAAGAGGAAGCCGGCGACGCCGCTGAGGAGGATGGACATGCCGATGGCATTCAGAACCGAGGTCACCTTGCCCCAGTGCACGAGGCCGAGGGACAGCGAGACGCCGATCGCGGCGCCGACCAGTTCAAAGACGAGGGAGGCCGTGGTGCTGACCGGCATACCGTAGGCGGAATAGGCGTGGAGCAGGGCGGTATCCACGATGTAGGCGGATACATAGACCACCATGGCCTGATGGAGGGTCAGGCGGCCCGGATCGAAGAGGCCCTGGCGGGCGGTTTCCATGACCGGGGCGGCGAACAACGCCCCCAGCAGCACCGCGGCTCCGGCCAGCCAGACCGCCGCGCGCCGCGTCAGTACGCGGGCGCCGAATACGCCGTTGATCAGGTTCGCCGCGTCGTTCTTGCCGACCTCCAGGCAGTCCCAGGCCAGCATTCCCAGCGCCACCAGCATCAACCAGGTTGTGAACTCCGGCATGTTGACCTTTCCTTCCGTTGAAGAGACAGGGGGCAGGTTCGCCGGCACCCTACCGATTCGGCACGGGAGGGGGCAAGCAAAAAGTAAAACGTTATACCTGCCAAGGAAAGCGGATTGCGTTGGGCGGCGGGGTATGGTGTAGTGGCCAACCGAACCGGCGGGTTCAACTGGTTGAACCGGCCCGGACAGCGAGGTTTTCATGGCGGCTTTAATGTTGTATCTGATCGGCGCCCGTTCGGCGGGCAAGACGGCGGTGTTTGATGCGTTGATTCAAACCCCGGAGGGGCCTCATTTCGCGACCAAGGGCGCCCACCGGCTCGGGACCGTCAAGGTGCCCGACGCCCGGCTGGCGGCGCTCCGCGACCTGTTTCTGCCGAAAAAATACATTCCCGCGGAAGTGACCTTCGTGGATGTCGCCCTGCCGGGGGGGGGCGAAGGCAGCGGATTCGGGCCCTTGAATGCTTTTCTGGGCGAGGCGGACGCGTTCGCCCTGGTGGTGCAGTCCTTTGGCGAGATGGACGGCGCGGGGCAGCTGCTGAATCCGGCGGGCCAGCTCGACTCGGTGCTGCTGGACCTGGCCATGGCCGACCTTGAAAAGATCGAGCGGCGCATGGAGAAGATCGAGCAGGAGGTCAAGCGCGGGCTGAAACAGAGTCTGCCGGAACTGGACGTGCTGCGGAAATGCAAGGCGGCGATTGACGAGGGCCGGGCGCTGCGGGATCTGGAACTGACCGCCGAAGAGGCCAAGCGCGTCAGCAGCTTCTGCTTCCTGTCGCAGAAGCGCCTGTTGGTGGTGGCGAACACGGGCGACGACGATCCGCTGGGCGCGAAATGCGAGCCGTTGCGCGCGGCCTGCGCCGAAAAGGGCCTTGATCTGCTGGCGTTCTGCGCGCCGCTGGAGGCGGAAATCGCGTCGCTGCCGCCGGACGACCAGTCCGGCTTCCTGGCCGACTACGGGCTGTCCGAGCCGGCGCGGGCGCGCCTGATCCAGGCGGCCTACCGCACGCTGGACCTGATCAGCTTCTTCACCGTGGGGCCGGACGAAGTGCGGGCCTGGACGATCCGCCGCGGCGACAACGCGGTGACCGCCGCGGGCAAGATCCATACGGACCTGGCCCGGGGGTTCATCCGGGCGGAAACCGTGGATTCCGCAACCCTGATCGGCAAGCAGACGCTGGCCGCCTGCCGGGAGGCCGGCATGCTGCGGCTCGAGGGCAAGAACTACGTGGTGCAGGATGGCGACGTGATCGAAATCCGTGCCAACGCGTAGGGGGAGGGGGCGGGGGCGGGGGGGGGGGAGGTCAGAGGTCAGAGGGCAGAGGTCAGGGTTCAGGGTTCAGGGGTCAGGAGACAGGGGGAGGGAGACAGGTGACAGGGGGGAGGAACGCGGAGCAGGCGGTTGGCTACTTGAAGCAGATGCGGGAGATGAGGTCGTTGAAGCTTTCTTCGCCGCTGAGCAGTTCGATTTCGACGCGGAGAAAATAGACGGGGACGTCGCGGCGTTCGATTTTGGGGAACCGGACGGCATCCTTTTCGGTGGTCAGAATGGCGTCGGCGCCGCGGTCGCGGCTGGTATTGATCATGTCGAGGATTTCCTGCTGGGTGTAGCGGTGATGATCGGCGAAGCGCTTGCGGCAGACCAGTTCGCCGCCGAGGCGCTGGATGGATTCCTCGAACCCGCGGGGGGCGGCGATGCCGGAGAGGGCGGCCACCTTCAGGCCGCGGAGAAACTCCAGGGGCTTCTGTTCGCCGGTGAAGACATCCTGGAGATGGCGGGGGGTGTGGCGGCATTCGGCGATTTCCGCTTTGTCGTTCAGGCTGCGGATCTGCTGACGGAGTTCAGGGGAGCCGTCGCCGGCGGACTTGGTGATGAAGATGAAGGTGGCCCGGGAGAGGTGGCGGACGGATTCGCGCAGCAGGCCGCGCGGCAGGACGAAGCCGTTGTCGAAGGGATTGGTGCGGTCCACCAGCACAATGTCCACCCGGTGCTTGAGGCGCAGATACTGGAAGCCGTCGTCGAGAATCAGGGTGTCGCAGCCGAGCTTTTGAATGGCGTAGCGGCTGGATTTGACGCGATCCTTGTCCACGAGCACGCAGACCTCGGGGAGATTCGAGGCGAGCATGTAGGGTTCGTCGCCGCCCAACGCGGAGTCGAGCAGGAGCTTGCGGCCGTCCGAGACGATGCGGGGCGGGGGCTGGATGGGGGCGTTGAAGGTGAGGAGGTTCTTGAGTTTGACCGGCAGAGGCGTTTCGGCTTTTTTGTAGCCGCGCGACAGGATGGCCACCCGCCGGCCGTTCTGCTGCAGGGCGCGGGCAAAGACTTCGACGACCGGGGTTTTGCCGGTGCCGCCGACCGTCAGGTTGCCGATGCTGATGACCTGGCAGCCGAGGGTTTTGGAGCGGATCAGCCGGTGCTCGAAGAGCGCCAGGCGCATGTTCATGATGAAGCTGTAGAGCCGCGAAAGGCTTTTGAGGACGAATCGAAGAAAATTGGGCCAGGCGCCATGCAGGCGGTCGGAAACGACCGCCAGGATGAAGACCTCGAATTTTTCGCGGGAGGACCGGGCCATGCGGGCACTATGCGGAGAGAAGGGCCGCGGATTCAATGCAAAAAGAGGAAGGGAGGGCGGGGGAACAGGGTTCAGGGGTCAGGGAAGAGGATTCCATATCCAATGTCCAACAAGGAACGATCCTCGAAGCGGAGATTGCCGGGGCGGGGCGGGTGGACTAGGATGGCGGGGATGAAAACCAGCAGAGAAGTCACCGGACTGGACTACCGGCAGCGGGTGTGCCGGGCGATGAACTACATCAGCGGGCATCTGGACCGCGATCTGGCGCTGGAAGACATTGCGCGCGCGGCGAACTTTTCGGCGTTTCACTTCCACCGGATCTTCAAGGCGGCGACGGGGGAGACGGTGTTCGGGTTTGTCCGGCGGCTGCGGCTGGAATGGGCGGCCAACCGCCTGCTGGGGAAGCCGCGCGAGGACATCACCGCCGTGGCGCTGGAGTGCGGGTTTTCCAGCTCCCAGAATTTCGCGAAGGCCTTCCGGGCGCACTACGGCGCCAGTCCGTCGGAGTTCCGCCGCCGCAAGCGTGGAAACAAAGCGAGCAAGGAGGGAGAATCCTTTTCCCTGCGGGTGGGACAGGATGCGGGCATGGTGAACACCGATTCACCGCAACCCGTGGAAAGGAACGTGAAGATGAAAGCAACGGTCAAAGAGATGCCGGCCTGGACGGTGGCATACGTGCGGAAGATGGGCCCCTACGGCAAGGAAGTGTGCGAGGCGGCGTTCGGCGAGCTGATGCGCTGGGCGGGGCCGAAGGGATTGATCGGACGCAGCCCGATGATGGGCATGTACTGGGACAATCCCGAGGTGACGGCGCCGGAGCGCTGCCGGACGGATGCCTGCCTGGTGGTGCCGGCCGGCACGGCGGTGGACGCCCCGGTGGCGCTCCAGGAGATACCCGGCGGGCCGCATGCGGTCTGCGAATTCCACCTGCCGATGACGAACTTCACCGCGGCCTGGGAGGAGGCGTTTCAATGGCTGGTCCAGAGCGGGCACGAGTGCGCCGACCGCCCCTGCTACGAGCTGTACCATGACGATTGTACGGGGCCCCTGTGCCGGTTTGACATCTGCATTCCGCTGAAACAATAGCGGGGCGGTTCATCGGGAATGCAAAGGCCCGCCGCATGGCGGGCCTCTTCGCAGCCAGGGACGGTTGCGCATCTGCGTTGCGTGTACGGTTTGAGCGGGTCCCGACCCCTTGCGTGAGGGGGGAGCCAACGGTTGCCTCCCGCGACGCGAGGTCGTGGGGCGGCCCGATCCCTGCGCCTCCGGGACGGGGCGGGGAAGAGGCCCATCGGGAGGCGTCAATCCACGCTGCAGATGTCTTCGGGATACTGGAGGTTTTCGAAGATCAGATTGGCGGCGTCGGCGTCCTTGAAGGTGACCACGTGGCCGTCCAGGAAAAGGACGTTGCGCACATCGGCGCCGTGGTTGGCGTCCTCTTCTAGGTCCGGCATGTCGCCGGCGTTGGCGGGGCCGAATTCGCGATCCTGGGCTTCGTCACAGAGGACGGGAGCCAGGGCGGGAGTTTCCGGGGTGCGGATCAGGTTGTAGCCGGAGATGTACATGTAGCTGCAATTTCCAACGGAGGTGAACGTCTGGTTGGCGATGCTATCCGAAGAGGCGACGGTCACGGGTTTGTCCCCGAAATCTGTTTTGTCGCTGGGGCAGATCCACAAGCGAAGATCCGTAACAAAGCCGCTTTCGTACAGCTTGGTGACCTGGGGACGGAGATTTTTCTCGTCTTCGGAGAACGGCCGGCTTGGTTCCTCCGCGTTGCCGTAGGGCAGCCAGCCCTGGTTCTCCGACGCATAGGCCAGCATGGCGCTGCCCAGGGCCTTGAGATTGTTGGCGCAGCTGGATCGCCGGGCCATCTCGATGCCCTTCATGGAGGCGGGGATGATGATGGCGGACAGCATGGCGATGATGGCGATGACGACCAGCAGCTCGATCAGGGTGAAGGCGGAGTTTTTTTGCATGGGTGGGCTTTCGGGGTCAGGGGCTGTTGGTTTCGGAGTGCATCGAGGCTTGGCGGTCAAAGGCAGGATACCATTTGTCGCTTCCATTGACATATCCCTTGAAAACCCAGTCGACGCGATTGGTATATTGGACGGGGATCGTGACTTCATACTCCCATATGTCGCCGGTGGTGTTCGTCATTTGACGGGAGGAGGTTTCCTGCCATCCGTCGAAGCCGAGGTGGACGAAGAAGTTGGTTGCGCTGGAGAGGACGGGCCCCCCGTCCTTGAAATAGGCGCCGGGGGCGGAGGCGTCGAGGGTGATAGTGAACGGATCGCCGGGAACCGGCACGGATGGCGTCCAGAGGCAAGGGTCGTTCCGGATGATGTAGGTGTTGCCCACGTTGGCCCAGTTCGTGCCTTGCTTGAAGTTGCATTCAAGCAGGGTGCCGCGGGGGACTTCGGGCAGCGCGATTTCCGCCGTCCACGTGCCGTCGCCCACGAAGGCCATGGCCTGTTCCGAGGTCCAATTGGAGATGCCGGTGACGCCGAGGCTGCGCTTGCCGCTAAGGTCGGTTTGATACTGGCAGAAGAAGAGCTGGGCCGTGGTGGCGGCGTTGGTCAGGATGGCCGGCTCCCAGCGAGTCGCTTTCCGGGCGGGCTCGAGGCCGGCGTAGGGGGCGTAATACTCGGCGACGCCGGAGATTTCTGGGACGGAGGCGGACCATTGGGCCGCGCCGCCGTTGGTGGAGAGGCGGGTGGCCCGCAGGCCGTAGTCGGCGAAGCCCTCCACGTTTCCGCGCAGATTGGTGGAGATCCGCACGCCGTGTGCGCCTTCGGTCAGGACGTTTTCAAACTGGACATAGGCGGTGGATCCCGTCAGGGAGACGCCGGTGAGGGCAGGGGCGTTGGAGGGCGGGGGCGGAGGGATGTCCTCGTTGTCCCAGACCCAGGGTTCGATCAGGATCCGGGCGGTTTCGTCGGGGTCGGCGACGTAGTAGCTGAGATCGTATTCGGGGCTGTCGTAGTCGCTGCCGCCGGTGGTGAGGACGAAGAATTTATAGATGAAGCTGCGGGGGGATCGGCGGGATTTCCAGCCGTATCCGATATACGGTTCGGTAAAATCGTTGCCGCCGACAAGGGAATAAGGTTCACCCGGTTCGATGGCGGCATCGAGTCCGTTGGTGGAGAGGGCCCAGAGGCGGGAGTAGACGCGGTCGCCGGGGACCAGGTCGCCGAGGGTGCCGTCGTCCACCAGTTCGATGCCGGCATTCTCCCAGTCGAGATAGGCGCTGTCGCCGGGGTAATCCCTGGCGGTGGCGGTGCCGCTGCCGGTGTCGTTGAATCCGCGCAGGGGGTCGGATCCCATGACCATGACGCGGGCGAGATGGCTGGTGCTGCGCATGGAGAGATCGAGTTGGAAAAGGATTTCGCGGCGGACGCGGACGCCGGCGTCGCCTCGGCGGGGATCGGAATACAGGCGATAATGGGCGGAGGGCGGGTTGGTGTCGCCGGGGACGCGCAGGGGATAGGCGGCGGCGCCGAGATAATCCACGACGGTCACGGGGGTGCCGTTGGTATTGAGATTCAGAGGGCGCTTGGCCTCGCCGAAGTCGGCCAACTGGATGGCTTCGTAGGTATTGGTGCCGTTGATGCGGCCGCTGTACTTGTGGTAGATGGTGCCGGGGGTGCCCGGGGGGAAAACGACGGTGGCGGAAGTCCAGCCGTTGGAGCCGGGAACGGGCGTCAGAGGAACGGATTCCACGGCGGGGGTGCCCCATTCCAGCGGCAGGGTGCTGCCGTTGACAAAGAACGCGGTCGGCCGGGCGTTGGACGGGCTGGTGCCCATGCCGGAGTTGGTGTTGACGAGGAACGTGACGGTGACAGGCTGCGGGATGCCGGACTCGGCGGGGAAGAGGCAGAATTCGACGGGCCGGGTGTTGGCGGACGGGTCGGCCGCGCCGTCGGCCGCAACAGGCAGGAGATCCGTGGAGGCGATGGGGGCGGCCAGGGCGAGGAGAACGCCGTTGGTGCCCTGGGCGTCGGCCGCGACGGGCGGATTGCCGTCGATGGTCCAGTTGGCGGTGTTTTCGACGGAGGCGGGGGTGACGGGTTCGTTGAAGGCGACATAGATGTTGGTGGCGCCGACGGCGCCGGCGGCGGCGCGGATCCAGGGGGCATTGACATCGCCGGCGAGCATGTCGGGGATGCCGTTGGTGTCGGCATCGACGAGGACATCCAGATAGGTGGCCGTGGTGACAATGCCGTTGGTGTAGTCCTCGACGGCCTGATTGGGAATGGTGTCGGGGGAGCTCCAGGTGGCGGTGTTGTCGTTGGTGTGGAGACCGGCGAGGAGCCGGAGCGACGCGCCTCGGGGCACGGTTTCGCCGGGTTCGATGGTGCCCCAGCGGGTGCCTTCGTAGAGGACGGCCCAGGGGATGCGGGCTTCGAATCCCTTGTGGGGGCAGGCGTTGGCGCTGTTGTCGCTGGCCATGTCCACGGGCGTTCCGGCGGGAACGCCGCCGTTGCCGGAGTCAAACAGCGAGACGGTGTTGTTGGTGGCGGGGGCTTCCGCGCCGTCGTACAGAACGCGGATGGCGTTGTTGTAGAAGCCTTCGCTGGCGAGCATGACATCCAGGCCGAACGATCCGCCGTCCACCCATCCGTATCCGTTCCAGCCCAGGTAGGATTGTTCGAGACCGGTCCAGTTGGTGGTCGTGATGGCGCCGGTGCCCGCGCCGGGATCCGCATCGAGCAGAACCACGAGCTTCTTGCTGTTCTGGTGCCAGCCCTGGAGCGCGACGTAGAGGTACGTGTCGTCCCAGGTGACATAGAGATTGGTCAGGGTGCCGTCATTCCCCCAGGCCGGGGCGCCGGCAAAGGTGCCGCGAAGATCGCCGGCATCGTATTCCAGCGGCTTGCCGTCGAGGACAGCCGTATTCGGCGGGGTGGCCCCCGCGGCGGCCGCCAGCAGAACGCATGTGCAGAAACCCAAAAGCTTTTTCACGACGGCCTCCATGCTTTGAGCCGTCATCCTATACCAGGGAGTGCGCGGGCAAAAGGGAAAAAGGGGGGAAGTCGGGGCTTGAACGGGAGGGGGGGATGGGGCAACATCGGGGCAAACAGGAGAACCGCCATGACCAAGAGCAAACAGGCCGGATTTACGTTGGTGGAAGTGTTGACGGTAATTGCGATTATTGCGCTGCTGGCGGCGCTGATCCTGGGGCTTGCGGGGACTGCGCAAAAGAAGGCGGCGCGGAGCAAGGCGGAGGCGGAGATCGGGCAGCTGGAGAGTTTCGTGACGGACTACCAGATGCAGTATGGCCAGGTGCCGGGGCTTGCGGGGGATACCGCGGAAGATCTGGAAGACCTGCGGGAAGCGCTTACCGACGCCAATCATTCACTGACCAACCTGGTGGATCCGTGGGGGATGCCGTATCACTACATGAAGAGTTCCAAGGTGACGTTCTACCTGTGGTCGCTGGGCGGGGATTTGTCCAATCCGGCCACCAACCGGGCGGTCTGGATCGGGAAACCGGCGCCGTAGGCCGGGCGAAGGGGGAGGGACGAGGGGCTCGGAAATCCGGATTTTCCACGCGATGGAAAAATTTTCGCGCGGTTTTCCACGCCATGGAAAATCCGGAAAACCGGGGATTGCGGGC
>CAZHSS010000043.1:914-10223 GCA_964535205.1 uncultured Verrucomicrobiota bacterium | reverse complement strand
TCGGATGACTTCCTGCCGAGGGAGCCGTGGAATCCGCGCTTCACCCAGGCGCTGGAGGTGCGCAACGACTCGGGGCTGGACGCCATCGGCGTTCGGGTGCTGTTCACGAACCTGATGCCGGGGATCACGGTGGAAAACCAGACCGGCATCTCTTCCGACGGCCGGCCGATGATCGAGATGCAGACGGCGTTCACAAACGGGGCGGCGCTGACGTTGAACATCGTCTATGTATGCACGGGGGCGTACCGGGCGGACGTGTATCCGCCGGCAATCGAGCTGCAGTACATCCTGCCGGAGTGGACACCGCCGCTGCCGGGGGAAGGAACGGTGCTTGGCGAGGGGTATCCGCTGCCGGACGGGCGGTATGTGATCCAGTTCGACTCGGTGCCGGGGCGGTTGTATGCCGTGGAATACTGCACCCAATTCCCGGGCGGGGAGTGGGTGGAGGTGCCGCTGCGGCTGCGGGCGACGGCGAACCGGACGCAGTGGATCGATGCGGGACCGCCGGCAACGCAGCCGTCTGCGCTGAGCCAGATCCGGGCCTACCGGGTGAAGGAAGTGGCGGAATAGGAAAAACGCATCCCTGGCATGGGGGCCGGACGGGGCTGGAATTTCCATGATCCACCTCGGAAAAACCGCTTGTTTGGCGGGGAGCAAGCCGCCATCATCCGCGGGCAATGGAACGGTCGTTATTTTTCGATCAACTGGCGGCGGAGGACGATCCGCTGGCCATCAAGCCGGAGCATGAGCCCCGGATGGAACGGTTGCGCCTTCGGCTGGGCGATTTGCGGGGCAAGCGGGTATTCGAGCCTGGCTGCGGGGCGGGCCCCCTGACCCGGCGGCTGGCGGAGTGGGTGGGACCGGACGGCCGGGTGCTGGCGCTGGACTCCTGCGAGCGAATGACCGCCCGCTGTGAGCGCGCGGTGAACGGACACGGGCATGTCGAGGTTCGCCGGGGCCGCGCGGAGGATGCGGCGCTGGAGGAGAAGGCCTGGGATCTGGTGCTGTGTTTCCGGCTGTATCCGCACCTGGACAACCCGGTGAAATTCCTGCAGCAGTGTCGTCGCTGGCTGGCCCCGGAAGGCGAACTGGTGGTGGCCAATCTTGAGGGAAGCGCTTCGCTCAATGCCCTGCATGCCGGGCTTCACGGGGTGCACAACGACCGGATGCCTTCGGGCGACCGCCTGGCCGTCCTGCTCGCGGAACAAGGCTGGCGGGTGGAGGAAGCGGTAGATGCGCCCGAGGAGTATTTTGTCCGGGCGCGGCCGGATTGAGTTTTCCTGGGAATGCCGGCATGGAACGTTCCGCCTGTCCTTCCGGATGCCGGCCTGCGGTGGCCACGCCGTGGCGGATCGGACTGCAATCGGCGCGGGCGAATCTGGTCCCCGGCATCGTGCTGCAATCGGCGGCGCTGGTCGTGGTGGTGGCCTATTACGCCGCGCCGGGGTTTCATGCGATCCTGGAGAAACTCTCCGGCTGGCAGGTTCGCTATGGAATCGGCTTTTCCATTGCCATGCGCATGGTGACCAACGGCCTCATTCCATCCCTTTTCTGCGCGATGATTCCCGGACTGCGTTTGCGGCGTCCATGGCGGTCGCTGGCGTTTCTGGTGATCTGGTGGGGGATCATGGGGGCGTTGACGCATGCCTTTTATGCGTTTCAGGCCTGGCTGTGGGGAGCGGAGGCCGGCGTTCGCACCGTGCTGCTGAAAACGGCGACGGACATGCTGGTGTATTCGCCGTTTCTGGCGTCGCCGATCAATGCCGTTGCGCATTTGTGGCAGGATCTGAACTGCTCCTGGCGCGCCACGCGCCTGCAGCTGGGGCCTGGCTGGTACCGGCGGATCGTGCTGCCCAACCAGGTGCCGGGCTGGGCGTTCTGGGCGCCCAGCGTCATGATTCTCTACAGCCTGCCCGTGCCGCTGCAGATGCCGATGGCGGCGCTGCTGGGATGTTTCTGGGCGCTGATGTGCCTGCAGATCGCCTTGCGCACCCCGGTGCCTTTGAATGCGCGGTCAACGGAGACGGACAGAACGGACGGCGCGTCATGAAACGGCATAGCGGAGATCATCCAGTGGCGTATCCCAACCCGCCCAGGATGGATTTCGGTCCGGAGCAGTCCGTGCACGGGCTGGCATGGGGGCGGCAGCACGGTGGCTATTTTGGCGATCCGGAGGTGGCCCGGGCGATGGTGGACGCCGTGCGCGGCATCTGGGGGCAGGCGGATCCCGATGCGGTGGTGGACCTGGGCGGGGGCACCGGATTCTGGCTGACGCAGTTGCGCGAGGCCGGCCTGGGGCGGCCGGCGGCGCTCGTGGTGCTGGATGCGTCGGTCGAACAGCTCGGGCAGGCGGCGGCGGCGGGCCTGGAGTGCGTGCAGGGCTCGGTGGACACGTTCCGGCGCGGGGAGGTGGCGCCGGAGCGCGGCCGGATCCTCTATGTCATGCGCTCGGTGCTGCATTACACCGGCGAACAGGGATGGCGGCGCCTGCTGCGGCACATCCGGCGGCAGGCGGAGCCCGGAGAATACTGGGTACACCAGACCGCGTGTTTTGAGCGCCGGGAGGACGCGGCTTGCCTGAACGCGCTGTACCGAAAAATGCGTACAGACAAGTGGTATCCGACCGTCCGGGCGCTGGGCCTTGCGTTGGAATCGTCAGGCTGGGACGTGGTGTCCACCAGTCCGGCGCCGACGTTGCACCTGAAATCCGGGGAGTTGGGCACGCGATACGGGCTGGATGCCGCCGAGCTGAAACAGATCCAGCGGGAGATGGGTGCGGAACACGGCGCGGACAATCCGGTGTTTCATGCCGCGGAGGATGGATTCCAGGCCGAGCTGCCTTACCGGATCTGGGTGTGCCGGGCTGCGCCCTGATCCAGCCGGCAGACGCCAAACAGGCTCCCTTCCGGAGAAGGAAGCCCGAATGGCGTGCGGGATGGAATCAGCGGGTCAGGACAAACACCTCGCCGGGAGGGCCGAGGGTCAGCGTGCGGCCGCTGATGGAGTACGGAGTGGTATCGGTTTCGCCATCGGAGACCACGGTGATGACTCCGTTATCCGCGCTCCAGGTGCCGGTATCCGTTTCGGTCATCCCGTCAATGGTGGTGGTGGAAATCACTTCGCCATTGCTCTGGAAGGTGATTGTCAGGGAAATGTTGTCCGGAAGCTCCTGTCCATTGAACGACTGAGCGGTCCAGGTTCCCACCAGGGGATCGCGGTCGCTGCTGCTGTCGCTGTCACAGCCAAGTCCGGCCAATCCCATTCCCGCGGTCAGCGCCAGCACCAGCATCCATTGCATCCATTTCATGGGGGTTCCTCCTTGGGTTGCTATTTGTTCCTTGGCTGGTCACCATCCCAGCCCGTCTGTATTTTGCGACTTGAGTGAAGGGGGATACAAGCCTGGAAATCATGAAAACGGGAAAAGGGAAAACGGGCACGGGCACGGGCACGGACAGCACGGATCACAGAGGTGGTTGTCATGACCAGGGGGGAGTGGGGGGGGCTTTTCCGGATAAAGGGGATTCGTTTTACCGGTAAAACAACAAACATTTTACTTGCCGTGTGGAGCGATTTACCCAAGAATGGCGCCTCCAACCTGAAAACAAAGGATTCGTCATGACGGGCAAGCGCAAGACCATCAAGGACATCGCCAAGGAAAGCGGTTTTTCACTCAGCACGGTATCGCTGGTGCTGAACAACCACCCGCGCATCAGCCAGGCCACGCGCGACAAGGTGATGTCGGTGGTCAAGAAGTACAATTTCTGTCCGAACAGCGCGGCGCGCGGGCTGGCCTCGAAGTCGAGTCGCACGATCAGTCTGGTGGTGCCGAATCTGACGCGGGTGTTTTCGGACATCTATCTGGGGGAAATCATTTCGGGCATCTACGAGCGGGCGGCGTCGCAGGGATTCAAGGTGCTGCTGGACATCGCGACTGCGCAGTTCATCAAATCGCAGGAATATCTCAAGCTGCTGGCGAGCCGCCGGGCGGACGGCATGCTGTTCATTGCGTCGGACATCCATGCGGACTATCTGAGCGCGTTCGAGGACAGCCCGTACAAGTTCGTGCTGGTGAATCACCTGTTTCCCGGTAAGAAGCTGAATTACGTCAGCGTGGACTATGCGGCGTCGGCGCGGCTGGCGGCGGAGCACCTGCTGGGGCTGGGACACCGGCGCATCGGGCTGATCGCCGGAACCAACACGCATACCGGGCTGCAGTTCCGCGACGAGTTCCTGCGCGTGTGCCAGACCTGGCCGGCCGGCGCCGCCGAAGTGGCCTGGGTGGACGGCGGCGAGGAGTGGAGCCAGCGCGGCGGCTATGCCGCCACGGCCAAGCTGGCGGCGAAAATGCCGGATCTGACCGCCATCATGGCGGCCAACGACCGGATGGCCATCGGCGCCATGCGCTGGCTGGCCGACAACCGCCGGGACGTCCCCGAGGACGTGTCGGTGATGGGCGTGGATGACATCCAGCTGGCCGCGTACGTCAATCCGGGGCTTTCCACGATCCGTCACGACCTGTATCAGGTGGGCATCGAGTCCTGCAACCGCATTCTCCAGCTCATTCGGGGGGAAATTTCGGAATGCAGCGACCTGCTGCCGACGTCGCTGGTGGTGCGCGGTTCCACGGCCCGGGCCCCGGGCAAAGACTGAGGCGCATGGGGGGGGAATGACGCGCTTCCCGGCGGGAACGGCCTGGGAATATCAGTCTTCGCAGTCGGCGTAGGCGGCGGGGACAAACCGGGGCGTGCAGACGGCGAGAAAGACCAGGTCGGCTGTTCCGGTATTGGCGATGCGCTGGGGGCAGCCGGGCGGAATCCAGACGACATCGCCGGGGCCCACCTCCCGCGGCGGCAGATCGCCGACCTCGACGCGGCCGCGGCCTTCCAGGATGACGTAGCGCTCGGCGGTGCCGTGCAGCCGGTGCCAGCGGGTGGTGACGCCCGGTTCGACCCGCGCGCGGGCGATCGAGACGGCAGGATCCTCCGGCGTGTTGCTCCACTCGAGAATATGGCAGCGTTCCTCCGTCCAGGTTTCGGCGGAGGGATCGGCCGGGCGGATGGCCGGCGCTTTCATCGGGAGAGCCGGTTCCGGCCGACGATGCGCGGTTCGGTGCCGTTGAGCAGGCGGCGGATGTTGGAACGGTGCTTGACGACGACCAGCAGGCCGATGACCGCCAGCGCCCAGGCCAGCAGGGGATTGTCCTTGCCGTAGATCCAGGCGCCGGCCGCGGGCACGGCGATGGCGGCCAGGATGGAGCTTAGCGAGACCCAGCGGGTCGCCACGACCACGATCGCAAACACGGCGAAGCCGATGCCGGCAGCGGCGGGGGCGATGCCCAGGAGCATGCCGGCGCTGGTGCTGACGCCTTTGCCGCCCTTGAAGCGCAGCCAGACGGGCCACGTGTGTCCGGCGACGGCCGCCGCCCCGCAGGCCAGCCCCAGCCAGGGGGGCGCGGCATCCACCAGCCGCGGAAAGAAAAAGGCGGGGAAGAAGCCTTTGAGGGCATCCAAAACGAACGCCCCGACGCCCCAGGCTTTGCCCACGCAGCGGAACACGTTGGTGGCACCGATGTTGCCCGATCCGGTCTTGCGCAGGTCCACGCCTCTGCACGCGGCGATCAGCAGGCCGTTGGGAATGGAGCCGGCTAGGTAGGCGGCCAGGATCAGCAAAGCGAGGAACAGGGGCGCGGGCGGCATCATGCGGACCCTCCGGTTAAATCCGGGCTTCGCTCCGGGGAGGATGAAGCAGGGTTTGGGCGACAATGGCGTTGCGCAGCTCCCGGCGTCCATGCAGGGGGATGCGCAGCGGCGGGGCCTGATGCTGGGTGCGGCTGAGCGCCGGCATGGGAACGGACGGGAACGGCGTCAGACGCAGGTCCATCGCATGCAGCCGCGGCAGGACCAGCCCGCTGGAGCGCGTGGCCGCGTGGACGCTTTGGCTGTCATCCCGCCGGACTGCCAGCCCGTGGAGTTCCTGGAGATCCGGAATCTTCCGGGCCTCCTGGACCTGGCGGGCGGCGGCCTCGGCCTCCCGGCGCGCCCGCGCCAGCCGCCGGGCGATCTCCGGCTGGACGCGTTTTTCCTCCGGCCGGTGCATGTGGGGCCGGCGGGGGGCGGCGGGGCGGTGAGAAGCCGCGGGACGCGGCCGGGCCGCCGGCGCGGAGGGCGCCGGCGGAGGCCGGGGCGCCGGCGGCGGCGTCGCGGGAATGTCGGCGCCCAGCCGCTTGAAGATTTCGGCCAGTTCATCCGGCGCGGGCGAGTCCGCGCCGGCGAATCGGCCGGGACGCTCCGTTCCGGCGGAGGGCGCGGCCTGGCGCGCCTGCTGCCGGGCTTTCCGCTTGCGGGCGGCGGCCATCTGGCTGGCCAGCCAGATGGTGCCGGCCACCAGCCAGATGACGACTTCCAGGACGCCGCCCGGGTCGGCGGCGGCCAGAACGATGACCGTTCCGGGCGACATCAGGCCTGCGGGGGCTTTTCGCCTTCGGCCAGGGACTCGCGCATGGACGTGTCGGCCATGACATTCTGCATCCGCAGATAGTCCATCACGCCGAGCTTGCCTTCCTTCATGGCCGTGGCGATGGCCATGGGAATCTCCGCCTGGGCTTCGACCACCTTGGCCTGCATTTCCTGGATGCGCGCGCGCATTTCCTGCTCGGCGGCGGCGGCCATGGCGCGGCGGCCTTCGGCTTCGGCCTGGCGCATCTTCTTGTCGGCCTCGGCGCGCTCGGTTTCGAGCAGGGCGCCGACGTTGGCGACCTCGCGGGTGCCGGACACGCCGGCCACCGAGACATCGGCGATGTCAATCGAGACGATTTCAAACGCGGTCTGGGCGTCGAGTCCGGAGTTCAGCACCTTGCGGGAGATGTGGTCGGGGTTTTCGAGCACGTCCTTGTAGGTGGGCGACGAGCCGATGGCGGAGACGATGCCCTGGCCGACGCGGGCGATGATGGTGTCTTCGGTGGCGCCGCCGACGAGACGGGCGAGATTGGCGCGCACGGTGACGCGGGCTTTGATCAGCAGGCGGATGCCGTCCTTGGCCACGGCATCGAGCATCGTGACGCCCTTGGCGGGATCCGGGCAGTCAATGACCTTGGGGTTCACCGAGGTGCGCACGGCGTCGTACACGTCGCGTCCGGCCAGATCAATGGCGGCGGCGCGCTGGAAGGTCAGTTCGATGTTGGCCTTGTCGGCTGCGATCAGCGCCTGGACGACGTTGATGATGTCGCCGCCGGCGAGGTAGTGGGCTTCGAGCTGGTCGGAACTCAGTTCCATGCCGGCCTTCACGGCGCGGATGCGGGCATCCACGATGAGGGTGGGCGGCACGTTGCGCAGTTTCATGCCCAGCAGGTTGAGCAGGGAAATGTAGGCGCCGCTCATCCACGCCCGGACCCACACCTTCAGGAAGTAGAAGAAGAGGCTCAGCAGGATGACGACAACGATCGCCAGCAGGATGAACAGGATTTGGACGAAGGGCATGGCGGACTCCTTTTAGGCTTGGGGTGGTTCCGTGGGTTCCGGTTGTTTCACAGGGGGCATGGGCGGGGGGCGGGGCATGGCGATGGCGGGGCGCAGGGGGCGGGCGGCGACCAGGGCGCCGACGCCCAGAACGACGACCGGCAGCGCAAGGATCGAGGCGACGCCCGGCAGGGCGGCGGCGAAATACAGCAGGAACAGCCCCGCGGCCAGCGCCGCCAGCACTTGGCCGAACGATTGCGGTCCGGGGCCGCGCAGCAGGCGGTGGCCGATCCACAGCGCCACGACAATGTGCGACAGATAGACCAGCAGGAACCAGATCGCGGCCAGCGCAAGGGCTAGGGGGATGCCCACGATGGTCATCAAGGCGAAGCCGATCAGGAAGGGGCCGAGGACCACGGTGATCAGACCGGCGACGAACGAGCGCCAGGGCGCGGCCTGCAGGTTGCGCACGGCCCCGCCCGCCAGCAGGGGGAAGACACCGACAAACGGCATGCCCACCAGCAGCGCCGCCAGGAACAGGAATCCGTGCAGCCACAACCGGTTCCGGAACGTCGCTCCCATGCTGCCGGCGGCTTCCGGCAGGAGGGACGTGCGCGGACGGACCTCGCCGCCGACGGTGACGCTGGCATCCAGCACCGGGGCCTTGGGCGCGGCATAGACCAGGTCGCCGGCGATGGCGGTGCCGGGCGCCACCCGGATTTCGTCGGCCTGCACGCGGACCGTGCCGCCCCAGGTGCCGCCCAGGGTGGCGGACCGGGCGAGAATCCAGGCATCGCCCTCGACCCGGCCTTCGCTGATGACATGGTTGCCGAGCAGGGCGGTATCTCCCCGGACGACGGCGCCGGTGGCGAGATGCAGTCCGGCGGCATAGACCAGCAAGTTCCGGCTCATCTCGCCGCGGAGCGCGACGGAACGGGCCAGCACCCGCAGGTCGCCGTCGCTTTCGCCGTCCATCCGCACCGTGGTGCCCGCCAGCCACAAATCGCGTTCGGCCCGTCCCCGGATATCGAGTTCCTGTCCGATCAGGAGGGTTTCCTTCGGGAGCACATCGCCGGCGGCGAGGGCCAGGGCATTGGTGCCGTCGGCGGTCTGGATCCGGAACGCCTGCGCGGTAGCCGGCGCCAGCAGCGCCGCCAGCAGCCATGTCCTGACCGGGCCGATTCTCATGGCGAAGCGGCGTCGGAGACGATGAGATGCCCGTTGCGGATGTCGCTGACGCGGACGGCGGCGCCGGCGGCAATCCACTCGCCGCCCTCGGCCAGCACATCATAGCGCTTGCCCTGGATCAGGGCGATGCCGGCGGGGCGCAGGGCGGTGACCGCTTCGCCGGTCGCGCCGCGCAGTTCCGGCGGCGGCGGGGCCGAGGACTTGTAGGTCGCGCCGTCAAGGCGCAGGGCGATCCGGCGGCCGGCGCGGGTGCGCGGGAAAAACTGCACCCAGAGCAGAATGAAGATTCCGCCGAACACCACCATGGCGATGGCCGAGAGCATGCCCCAGGGCGGCGGAAAGATCGCCAGGCCCAGGCCCACGGCTGCCAGCAGCGCGACCGCGCCGAACACTCCTGCGATGCCGCCGGGAATGAACACCTCCGCGATGATCAGCATCAGCCCTCCGATCAGAAGGCCGGCATACCATGTCCATAGGCTGATTTCCATGACGCTAAAATACCATGTCCGCCGGGACCGATGCAAAGCGTCTTTTCTGCGGAGGGCGGAACGGAGAGCATCTGCGATTATTGAACCCTGCCATAGTGGGTAACAGCCTGATTTCGCCCGGATTTTTCATGCCTGTCATCCCGAGACGACTTGTCCGCCGACTTGTCCGCCGTAGCCTT
>CAZHSS010000043.1:0-904 GCA_964535205.1 uncultured Verrucomicrobiota bacterium | reverse complement strand
GATCTCGGCTTGGTCCCACAGGCCTGCTTTTGGGATGGGGCCGAGAACTTTCGACTCCGGCGCTACGCGCCTTCGCTCAATAGGACTTGGGCGTGCACCGAATCGCAGATGCGCCTGGAATGACCGGTCAGTCGGCGAGGGTAAAGCGGGCGTTGCGCCAGACGCCGCGGCGGGGATTGAGGGCGCCGCCGAAGAGATCGAACAGCCAGAACGACTCCGCGCCTTCCTTGGAGAGGCTGCCGGCGCAGTAGAGCGGGGTGGCGGATTCGGGCAGGAAATAGGTATAGGGGCGGTGGTTGTGCCCGTGCAGCAGGACGAGGTTGTCGCGTCCGTGGAGGACCCGCAGCAGGGCGCGCGCATTGCGCAGGCCGTGGAAAAAGCCGGACTCGTCGAACGGATAGTGCGTCATCAGGAAGACATGCCGCCGCGAGGCGATGTCGGGCCGGTCGAGCAAGGCGCGCAGGGCATCGAGTTCCACCGCCGGGACGCGTCCGCTGGAATTCCAGAAATTGAAATTGGGGCGGGAGGTGTTGAAGGCGACGGCGACCGCGTCATCGCCCATCCATCGGACGAGGGGGAATCCCGTTTCGGCGACGGCTTCGGGCAGGTCACTGCGGACGAGCGGGGCGAAGTGGCGGCGATGCAGGCCGAGGGAATCCTGCGTGTACAGATCGTGGTTGCCGGGAACGGCCAGGGCGCCGCGGCGGGCCAGCCCCAGGGTTTCGGCCAGGCGCGGCGCGGCGCCGGTGAATTCCCGCTCGAGGCCGAAGTTGAGCGTGTCGCCGGTGAACAGGATATAGTCCACGGGCTCCCGGCGGAGAAACTCATTCAAGCCGTTCAGCTTCTGGAGGGCGCGGGCGTATTTGGATCCGCGGCGCAGGTAGAAATTCACCAGGGCGACCAG
>CAZHSS010000042.1:0-10340 GCA_964535205.1 uncultured Verrucomicrobiota bacterium | reverse complement strand
CTGGTCCTGCTTGCCTATTGGCTCGCCTAACTCCTCGATTTCCACCTCGCAGGCCCGACGCGCTATTTTTTCCTGGGAATAATATTTCCCCACAAAGGCACTCAGTGCGTGGATAAGACCTACCGTATAAGCGCTGGAGGTAGAAAGCCCCCTCGCGCTCGCAACAGCCGATCGGAAAGCTGATGAAAAAACCGCGCGACAGATTCTGCCTCGGTGCCTGACGATCCGCCAGGCGGCGGACCCGTGCGATCAGGGAGGGGTGGATGGCGTCGTCGTTGTCGAGCCGTGTGGTGATGCGGAGGCGGCCGGGCGTTTCGCGTTTCCGAATTTCCGGCAGCACGGTTTCGTCATCGAACCGGCCGCAATAGATGGGCTGGAGGCAGGCGTGGGTGGTGGCCAGCGCGGCCAGGCGGTCGCGGAAGGCGGCCGGCGTGGCCTCGTCCATGAAAACCAGCCACTGGAAGTCCCGCACGGTCTGGCGGGCGACGGAGGCGAGGCAAACCTGCTCGAACAGCTCGAACCGCCGGGCCAGCCAGCCGGGATCAAGGCCCATGGGCTGGGGCTGTTGGCCGGGCGGCAGATCGAACCGCAGCGGCACGTTGAAGCGGGTCAGGATGAAATGCCCGAAGGAATTCACGGGAGGCTATCGTGCCAGCGGGCGGGGCGGCGGGCAAGTGTTTTGGGTTGATACTCCACGCCGGGCAGGCCGGACTCTGGCTCGGGCGGGTTGTGTTTGACGCGTTGTGTTGCGACAATGATGTTTTCCGCAGGCCGTTCTTCCGGTATGTTGCCTTGGGATGGCCGGAGGCAGAAACAGCGCATGCGAGGTATGGGCCATGTGGATACGGATGAGCACAGAGCCGGGCGGGCCGCGACGCCGGGAACGGAGTGAAGGGACGGAAAGGAACGCGTGAACCGGATGCAGGCCATTCGTGACTGGGTTGCCCAGGCCGGGCATTATCTGGCGGGCATGGGGCTGCGGGACGCCATGTGCTTCGCCTGGGCGGATCTCCGTGGCCCCCGGGGGGTCCGGGAGGTCCGGCTCGGCGGAATCCAACTGAACCTGCGAACGGCCTCATCCGATTTCCGCGTGGCGGAAGGCATTCTGGTGCATGGGGAATACGCGGAGGCACTGCGCGGCCGGCCCCGCACGATTCTGGACGTGGGGGCCAACATCGGGGCGTCGGCCCTGTATTTTGCGCACCATTGTCCGGAGGCCACGGTCTATGCCATCGAACCCGAGGCCGGGAATTACGAAATCCTGGAGAAAAATGTTCAACACTGGCCACGGATCGTTCCCGTCCGTCAGGCGATTTGGAGCCGGAACATGGAGAGGGAAGTCCGGAGCCGGAGAACCGGGGCCTGGGGCTACACCCTGCTGGACAGCGCGGGGCGGGGGGGATACGGGCTGGGGCAAATGGTGGAATGCGTGACGATTCCCGAGTTCATGCGGCAGCGCGGGCTGGAGAAAATCGATATTCTCAAAATGGATATTGAAGGAGGGGAAAAGGAGATTTTCGAGCATTCGGAGGAATGGATGGACCGGGTCGGTGTGCTGGTGGTCGAACTGCATGACCGGATTTGCCCCGGCTGCTCGGAGGCGTTTGAAAACGCGGTTCGTGGGTTTTCCCATCGGTGCCGGGAAGGCGAAAAGGTGGTGGTATGGCGGGGGCCCCGGCCATGACCTGGGAGCAACTCCGGATCCGCACGAACCGCTGGGTGCGGCGGAAGACCGCATGGGCCGGGATGCGGCGGGTGGACGGCCGGCCGATTCCGGAATGGAAACCGGACGAGGTCTGGATGATCGTGGTCTGCCGGAATGAAGCGTTGCGGCTGCCGTTCATGCTGAACTACCACTTTGATCTGGGCGTGTCCGGGGTGCTGCTGGTGGACAACGATTCGACCGACGGCACGAGGGAGCTGGCGGCGGCCGATCCGCGCATCCATGTGTGGACGTCGAAAGAGTGCTACAAGGGGCCGCTTTACTGGCAGGAACCCTTGCTGCGGCGCTTTGCCGTGGGCCGGTGGTGCCTGGTGCTGGATGCCGACGAACTGTTCGTGTATCCGCACATGGACCAGATGAAACTGCCCGGATTGGCGGCTCGGCTTGAACAGGCAGGCGCCGCGGCGCTGCACGGTCTGTTCATTGAGATGTTTTCCCGCGAGTCCATCGGCCAGGTGGCGTACCGGTCCGGCGACGACTTGCGCGCGGCGGCACCGTGGTTCGATGCGGAGGGCTACGTCCGGAAACGATACCATCCCGTGTTCGACGGTCCGGCGCCGGAGTTTATCTACATGGGCGGCACGCGCGGCCGGTTTTTTCCCGAGGAATTCGGCTGCTCGAAATATCCGTTTTTCAGGTATTCGCCGAATCTATTCCTTCGCCGGGGGCTGCACACGATCGAGGGTGCGCCGATCTCGGCGGCGCAGGGGGCGATTCTGCATTTCAAGTATCTCCAGGACTTCCGGGAGAAAGCCATGCGGGAAGCCGTCCGGGGCGTATATTGGAATGCCTCGGCCGAATACAAGGCCTATGCGGAGCGGTTCCGGCAGGAGGGTGATTTTTCCCTTTGGCATTCGGGGGCAAAGAAATACGAGGGCTGGCGGCAACTGGTGGAACTGGGGTTGATGAAGGACTTGTAGGACAGAGGTCAGAGGACAGGAGACAGGGGGCAGCAAGACAGGGGACAGAGGGAAGGAGGACGGAAGACGGAGGACGGAGGACGGGAGGACAGGGGGCAGTCGAGGTCCGAGGTCCGAAGTCGGAGGTCCGGCCAATCCTGGAATTGGAGGGGCAACCTCCGTGCTGCCCGCCTTGGTGCCGGCGACCTGTCAGGAGCCGGGCAGGACGGAGTCTGCCCCTCCAGAACCCCCCATTGGGAAGCAAATCCAGATGGAAATGTGCATCCAGTCGCAAATGCGCCCACGAACGCCGGCACCGGGGCGTTCGGAAATCCGTTGCTCCGGATGAGCCCCCCCCCTATAGTGGCGGAGCCAATGGAGAAGGCCTTTCCAATCCGGGTTTGCGGGTCGCGGCGCACCAGCCACGCGAGGGCGGCATGAGCCTCTGGGGGTTTCGTTTTCTGCTCTGGTACATCTGCATTCTGCTGGTGCAGCCGCAGAACCGGTTTGCGTTTCTGTGGCCGCTGCGGATCGCCAACCTGGCGTTCATCATTGCCGTTTGCCTGCATATCATGGGGTGCCTGGAGTCCCGGCGGCCCTTGCTGCGCCTGGGGCCGGCCACCGTGCTGGGGATGGCCTTGATGTTCTTTGGCATGCTGTCGCAGCACTTCGGAATGTACCAGGCTTCTTCGGCGTGGAATCCCACCATTGATTTGATTTTCAAGAACGCGCTGCTGCTGATCATGGTAGAGGCCATGGCGACATCCGTGGAGCGGGTGTGGGCGGTGCAGATGACGACCCTGATCGCCACGTTGTGGTGGATCAAGGCCGGGCTGCGGCTGTCGTTCACAGGGGCGACCTATAGCGCGGACCGGCTGATGGGCGCGGCGGTGTCGCTGATCGAAAATCCGAACGGATTTGCCTACATGATGTGCATGGTGCTGCCGCTGTACCTCTATGCCTACCAGCAGGCCCGTCGTCCCTGGGTCAAATGGCTGTTTCTGGCGGGGGCGCTGTCCGGCGTCTGGATTGTTTTTGAAACCGGAAGCCGCACGGGGCTGGTGACGTTGATTGTCCTGGGCATTTTCATCCTGCCGCACTATGCGCACCGGCGCTGGAAGACCCTGGGGCTGATTGTCACAGTATTGGTTCTGCTCTATCCGCTGACGGGGGAGCGGAACCGCCAGCGGTTCCGGACCATTCCCCAGTCCATCGCCTCCTTTCTCGGACGAGAAAAAGAAGACCGGCCGGGGCCCATGACCCAGGACGAGCAGAGCGCGCAGGAGCGGAAGCTGAAAAACCGCGACACGTGGGCTTTGATCAAGGAATATCCCGTTTTCGGAGTGGGGGTGCGGCCGGATGCCTCCCAGTATGTCGACCGGTTTCCCATGGCCGGCGGAGAGGTGCATTGCGAAATTCTGATGGCGGGGCGGCAGATGGGCATGATTGGAATGGGCCTCTACATCGGCTTCATCTCGACGATTCTGTTGTGCGGCGGATGGGTGAGGCGCCACGCCCGGCGCTGGCCGGCGTTGCGGGATCTCGGTTGGACTTTTCAAATGCAGGCGCTGGTGATTGCCGTCGGCGGGTCCTTCTGCCCCCAGTGCTGGAATCCGGTCACGCTGATGCTGGCGGGGTCGGCTTCGGCCCTCATGGGGGCGGTTCGAAGCGAGCGGGCGGCGGGAGCGGATGCAGGCGGGGCGTCATGACGGCTCCACGGGTGGTCCATTGGGTTCATGATCTGATCCGCGGGGGGACGGAAGGCCAGTGCGCCCGGGTGGCGATGGGGCTGGCGAAACGGGGGCTGCCGCACCGGGTGGCGGTGTTTCATCGGCGGGGATTCTTTCTGGAGGGAGTGGAAGCCCCCTGCGGGCCGGTGCACGAGGTGGGCATTCGCCATGCGGTCCGGTGGAACACCTGGAAGGAAATCCGGCGGCTGGCAGCCTGGCTGCGGGAAACACAGGCGGACATCCTGCACGCATGGGATGCAGATGCCGCGGTTTTCGGCCAGTTCGCGGCGGGTCTGGCGGGGGTGAAGCTGGTGACGAGCCGGCGCGACCTGGGCCAGATTTACCCGGCGTGGAAGACGGTGCTGATGCGGCGGGCTGATCGGGCGGCGGCAGCGGTGGTGGCCAATGCCGAAGCCGTGCGGGACCATTTTGCGGCCCGGGGGCTGATGGCGGAGAAGATGGTCGTGTTGCCGAATCTGCTGGATCTGGAGGAATTCGATGCGCAGGCCCGGATGCCGTTTCCCGGTGAGGCCCGGCTGCCGGCCGGGCGGCGCCTGGTGGTGGTGAACCGGCTGGATCCGGAAAAGAACACCGGGCTGCTGATCGAGGCGCTGCCCCTGGTGCGGCGCAGGGTTTCCGATGCGGTTGTGGTCGTGGCGGGAGACGGGCGGGAGATGACGAAATTGCGGATCCGGGCAAAGCAGCTCGGGTTGGAGAGCGCGGTCTGTTTTCTGGGGGAGATCGACGATGTGCCCGCCCTGCTGGGGCATTGCGAAATCGGTGCGCTGGTGCCCGGCCGAAACGAAGGGCTTTCGAACACCATACTCGAATACATGGCTGCCGGACTGCCGGTGCTGGCAACGGACTGCGGAGGGAACCGCGAACTGGTGAAGAACGGTGTGACGGGAATCCTGCTTCCGGCCCATCCGACGGCCGAGGCCGTGGCGGCGGCCTGGGTGGAGGTGTTGGGCGGGAGGAACGGCCCCCAGGCGTTTTGCCGTCACGCGAGGGAAGCGGTGGCCCGCACCCATGCCATGGAGCGCGTGCTGGACGGATTTGTCCGATGCTACGACCGGGTTGCGGGAAAGCGGTCCTGACGCGGTTTGTGCTTGCGTTTCCCGGGCGGCTGGCGCGTAGTGAAACGCATTTTGAAAGGGCGACAAATGGATGACCAGACAACCGATTCGCCGTCTTGCTGTCCCGTTTGCGGCGGGCGGCGCATCCGGCGCTGGCGGAGGGGAATGGCGGTCCGGCCGGTGACGACGGATGACGTCAAGATCACGGATGCGCGCTATGGCCTGGCCTGGCCGCTGTGGCGCTGCGCCGACTGCCGGTACGTGTTCGCTCCGGATGCCCTCCAGAACCGCCTGAACGAGGTGTATCAGGAGATGACGGATGAGGCCTACGAGGACGGAGCGTCCTATCGCCAACGGCAGCAGCAGAGCAATCTGTCGGAGCTGATCCGGGTGGCCGGGCGAGTGCCGGCCACGCTTCTGGACATTGGTTGCGGAACGGGGTTGCTGCTGGCGGCGGCGCGGGAACGCGGGATAACCGGGGTGGGGGTGGAACCGAGCCGCTGGGCCGTCGCCCGGGCGCGAGCCCGGGGACTGGACGTGAAGCAGGGCTTCTATCCCCATCCCGAGGTGGAAGGGACCTTTGAGGCCATCGCTCTGATCGACTTGATCGAGCATGTCACCGATCCCCGGGCCCTGTTGGGGGCGGCGGCCCGCCAGCTGGCGCCCGGCGGGGTGCTGCAGGTGATTACGCCGGACATCGACAGCTGGGCGTCCCGGATCATGGGGCGGCGCTGGTGGCATTGCCGTCTGGCGCACGTGGGTTTTTTCAACCGGGTGAGTTTTTCCGAGTTGGCCCGCCGATGCGGACTGGAGCTGGTTGCGGTTCGCCGGGCGAAATGGTATTTCAGCGTGGGGTACGTGCTGGAGCGTCTGACGGCCTACACGCCGCGCGTGGATTGGGCGGGAATCGGACGGCGGCACGGTCTGCTGCGCCGATGGATGGACGCGGTGTTCCCGCTCAATTTGTTTGATTCCAATTCGTTTTACCTCCGGAGGAAGCCGTGAACCCCGTGCCGTACATTCAAATCGCCCGGGTGGACCACTGGGTGAAAAACATCTTCATCCTGCCCGGCATGGTGCTCGGCCTGTTCTTCGGCGGCGGCGCCGGCGGGATGTCGGATGTCCTGCGGATCGCGCTCGGCCTGCTGGCGGCCTGCCTGGTCGCCTCGGCGAACTATGTGGTCAATGAAATCATGGATGCCCCCCAGGATCGGTTTCATCCCGAGAAGCAGGCGCGTCCGATCCCGTCGGGCCGGGTGAATCTGCGGTGGGCCTGGGCGGAGTGGGCGGGGCTTTCGCTGCTGGGGGGGGCGTTGGGATTCGGGATCGGCCGCCCGTTTGGATGGACGCTGTCCCTGCTCTGGCTGATGGGGATGCTGTACAATATCGAGCCGTTCCGGACCAAGAAATACCCGTATGTGGATGTGTTGAGCGAGGCCGTCAACAATCCCATCCGGCTGGCCCTGGGGTGGTATCTGGTCGGGGGGCGCGCCATCCCGCCGGTTTCCATCATCGTGGCCTACTGGATGTTCGGCGCGTTTCTGATGGCCACCAAACGGTTTGCGGAGTATCGCCAGATCAACGATCCGCCGCGCGCGGCGCGGTACCGGGAATCCTTCGCCTACTACAATGAAGAACGGCTGCTGGGGAGCCTGCTGTTTTACGGATCGCTTTTCGCCATGATGTCCGGCACGTTTATCATGCGCTATCACATCGAATTGATTCTGGCCTCGCCGCTGATTGCCTGGGCCATGGCGTATTACCTGCATCTGGGTTTTGCGCCGGACAGTCCGGCGCAGCGGCCCGAGCTGCTGTTTCGCAACGGGCGGCTGATGCTGCTGGTGGGGGCGGCATTCCTGGCCTGCACGGTGCTGCTGTTCGTGCACCTGCCGCGGTTCGGCGAATGGTTCAATCCGTGGCTGGTTCCGAGTTGAGGAAACGGGAGGCGGACGGTCCCGGCCAGGGGGCGAAGCCGGCGATCCCGCCGTCTGCCCCGGGGATCGCGACGTACCGGGTGCGTTCGGGAAAGGCGTGCGACAGGCAGTCGGCTTCGCCCGGCCGGTCGCGGGCATAGATCACCTCCGCCTGCAGAAGGGGGTCGTTGAAGACGAACAGGGTGGAGTACTGGACCCGGGATCTGTCCGCCGTAACCAGGGCGTTGGTCAGGCCGGCGGCTTGCGCGGCGCGGTGAATGGCGGGCGAAACGCCTTCATAGCGGGACTGGTATCGGGGGACCAGATAGCGCGGCCAGTAAAAGAAGGCGGCATAGCCAAAGAGGGCCAGCAGCAGGGCGGCCAGGGCCGGACCGGCGGCTTCCCGCGGCCAGCGGCGTTTCAGCAGCGCGGAAAGACCTTCCAGGGAGCGCGCGGCCAGCAGGAGGACAAACGGCAGCGCGCCGATGCAGTATCGGGCTTCGTATTCCCGCGCGTGATAGTCGAAGAAGAAATATGGGGCGACGGCGGTCACGGCGGTCAGCAGGCAAAACCAATCCCCTCTGGTTTTTCGCGGGTGCCAGGCCCAGAACGGCAGAATCAGGATCAGGGGCCAGCCCGTAGCCGCCAGGTTGAAGCGCAAGGCGGTTCGGATCCAGGTGTGAAGGGCCTGGTGCGGGGTGAACTGGGCAGAGAACCCGATCGTTCCCTGATAGGGCTGGTACAGCAGGTTGGGTTGCCCGAATCCGTATCCGATTCCCCACGGAGAACCATACAGGGCGGCGTTCCAGGCGGCCAGCAGCGCCAGACAGGGCAACAGTCCCAGCACCGCCGCGGGAAAGAACATTCGCCAGGTCCGCCGGGGAGGGGGGGCCAGCCACCAGGCCAGCGCCATCATGGCTCCCAGGGCCGGAACATCCTGGGGCCGGATGAGAATGGCCCCGCCGACGGCCAGCCCCAGCAGGCTTCCCGTGGCGAGCAGAGAGGCGGGGGGGCGGCCGGGATCGGAAAGCCGCAGCCACAGCCACAGCGCCAGCAGCGACATTGCCAGAGAGGGCACATGGGACATGAACGATGCGCCAAGGAGCAACGCCAGAGGCGACGCCAGCAGGAGCAGGGCGGCGATGCGCGCGGTGGAGCGTCCGAACAGCCGGGTCGCGATGGTCAGCAGCAGCCAGCAGACGGCCACGGAGCAGACCGGAACAACGGCCCAGTGCAGGCCGGTTTTGAGGCCGGCGGTCAGCATCAGGGCCAATCCGGGGGGATAGCGGCTGAACCACTGGCCCGATTGGGTCATGATCGTCTGGGGCTGGAAAAAAAACTCCGGGCAGGGCGGGACGGGAACGGACAGCCGGCCCAGGGCGAAAATCCGGGCCTGGAACAGATGGGCGATGGCATCCGCCACATGAGGGAGGTTGTCGAACAGCCGCCATTGCACCCAGAGGGTGCCGGCCAGAACCGCGGCGCCCAGTGCCGCGGCGAAGGATTTTGGAGGGCAGCGGTTGAACCGGGCCCACCAGGCCGGGAAGCGGGACCGGAGGCCCCAGACAGCGGCCGGGGCCAGGATCAGAGCGGCGGCCATGATCTGCTGCGACTGCATCAGCAGATGCCGGAAGGATTCCGTGACCTCCTGATCGGCGGAAAGGCATCCGGCGGCGTGGATCATGGGAAAGATCCCGAACCCGGACAGAACCGCCAACCCGATGCCGCCGGCCAGAAGGAGCGCAAGCGGTCCGGGGGGGCGTCGGCCATGCGGGTGGGATGCGAGGCGGTGCGTCATGGGGGGGAATCTAGACAGGGCGGTCGTTTCTTTCAAGAACTCAAGCGCTCCGCCTTCCAGGCCCGAGGGCGGATCGGGGCTGGCGGGGAAGGTTGCCGCTGGTCAAACAGGCTCAACGGTGTTTTTCCCTGTGCCTTCGGGGCGGCTGTGGTATAAGCGGGGCCGTGTACTGTTTGCCAGCCATGCTGATTCCCGGGTTGTGCGTGTTGGAACCCGAGACCTGATTTCCCCAGGGGAATTCCCATGCCGACGCCCATGCCGATGAAAACCACTGTTTACACGCCGGACTCGTCGCTGACCAACCCGTTTGTGATGGCGCGCGCCATGTTTGCCGACCTGTGGGCGGGCCGGGAGCTGGCCTGGCGGCTGACCGTGCGCGACATCAGCGCACAGTACCGCCAGACGTTTCTGGGCATTCTGTGGGCGCTGATTCTGCCCCTGGCCAACACCGTGGTGTGGCTGTACCTGAACGGCACCGGCATCGTGGTGTTGCAGGAAACCGACATTCCGTATCCCGTGTATGTGTTTGCCGGCACGATGCTGTGGGCGATCTTCATGGATGCCATCAACGCCCCGATGGGCCAGACCCAGGCCGCCCGGGGAATGCTGGCCAAACTGAATTTTCCGCGGGAAGCCCTGCTGGTGGCGGGCGTGTACAAAACGCTCTTCAACGCCGTCATCAAAATCGGGCTGTTGCTGTGCATGCTGCCTTTTTTTCAAGTGAATCCCGGCTGGGGGTTGGCCTGGTTCCCGGCGGGGGTGGCTTCCCTTATTCTGGCCGGAACCGCGATCGGGCTGTTCATCACGCCGGTGGGCATGCTGTACACGGATGTGGGGCGGGCCCTTCCGCTGGTGATGCAGTTTCTGATGTATGCCACGCCGGTGGTTTTTGCCATGCCAACGTCAGGGCTGGCCGCCCGGTTGTTTACGCTCAATCCGCTGACGCCGCTGATCCTGACGGCGCGGGACTGGCTGACCGGCGGCGCGCCGGCGTTTCTCGGCTATTTTGCCGCGGTCAATCTGGCGGCGCTCCTGCTGCTGCTGGTTTCCTGGGTCGACTATCGGCTGGCCATGCCGATATTGATCGAGCGCATGTCGGCATAGGGATTCCGTATCCAATATTCAGAGGGGGAGGCCACGGATTGTACAGCGCGGCAGAGCCGCAACCAAAATGAATCTGAACACATGAAAAGGAGTGGGA
>CAZHSS010000041.1:0-10345 GCA_964535205.1 uncultured Verrucomicrobiota bacterium | reverse complement strand
CGGCGGATTGCGACTGGCTGGAAGTCCGGCTGGATCTGACGGGTCTGTGCAACGGGCAATGGCTGGACTGGTGCGCCGCGGCGCAGGCGCGGGGGCGTCCGGTGCTGCTGACCATCCGGGATTCGCGCGAAGGGGGAAAATGGAAGGGTCGCGAGGCCGCCCGGTTGGCGCTGGTGCTGGTGGCGCTGCCGGTGGTGGCCGCGGTGGACATGGAAATCGGCGCGCATGCACTGATGACGGTGGCCAAGGCCGCCCGTCTCTGCGGGACCCAGGTGGTGGGTTCCTTCCATGACTTCAAGGGAACGCCCGCTGCGAAGACGCTGCAGGCGGTGGAAATGCGGGGGCGTCAGATGGGCGCGGACGTGGTGAAAATTGCCGCAACGGTTCGTACCACCGCCGACCTGGCGCGGCTGATGGCGCTGCCGGCGCAAGCCCGCGGGCCTCTGTGTGTGCTGGGGATGGGAGCGCGCGGGGCGGTTTCCCGGGTGGCGCTGCCCGGCGCCGGCTCCTGCCTGGCCTATGGGGCGTTGGATGCCGCCACGGCCCCGGGGCAACTGTCCTGCCGGGAACTGGCCCGGGAACTGGCCCGGTGGGGAATCCGGAAGCGCTGAGCGCGGTCCCGGTGATTCTTCCGGGCGCCACGTCAGCAAGGGGATGTCAGCAAGGGGATTGACAATTTCAAGCGCAGGGGATATTTCCTCACCCCGTTATGGCTAGTGAGGTCAAGATACCGCTGGGCGACCGCTCGTATTCCATCTGGATCGGGGGGGGGGTGCTCAACCGGCTGCCGGAGATGCTGAAAGGCCTGCGGGGCATGGTGGTGAGCGATGCCCATGTGGCGGCGATCTATGGCGATCGCGTCAGGACGGCGCTGGGGCCGGACTGGGCCCAGGCGGTGCTGCCGCCGGGGGAATCCACCAAATGCGCTGCCGAATGGTCCGGGCTGATGGAGCGGATGGCGGAAGCCCGGCTGGATCGGACGGCCGTGGTGGTGGCGCTGGGCGGAGGGGTGGTCGGCGATTTGGCGGGATTTGCGGCGGCGTCCTACATGCGGGGCATCCGGTTTGTTCAACTGCCCACGAGCCTGCTGGCGATGGTGGACAGTTCCGTGGGGGGCAAGACGGGAATCAACCTGGCGGCGGGAAAGAATCTGGCGGGGGCGTTTCACCAGCCGATGGCGGTGCTGGCGGACCTCGAACCGCTGGCGACGCTGCCGCCCCGGGAGTTCGCGGCGGGCATGGCCGAGGTGATCAAGTACGGCGCGGCGCTGGATGCGGAATTCCTGGTCTGGCTGGAGGCGAATGCGGAAGCGATCCGCGCGCAGGAGCCGGCGGTGCTGGAGCGCATGGTGGCGCGGTGCTGCGAGCTGAAGGCGGGGGTGGTGGCGCGAGACGAGCGGGAGGGCGGTCTGCGCGCGGTATTGAATTTCGGGCATACGCTGGGGCATGCGATTGAAAACACATCCGGCTATGGGACGGTGCTGCACGGCGAAGCCGTGGCGCTGGGCATGGCGTATGCGCTGGAGCTATCGGCGGGGATGCGGGGGCTGCCGGCGGAGGAGATTGAACGGGTGACGGCCCTGCTGCGGGCGTTCGGCCTGCCGGCGGCGCCGTCCGTCGGGTGGTCGTGGGACCGGTTGAAAGACGCGATGGCGGTGGACAAGAAATCGGCGGGCGGCCGGGCGCGGTTTGTGCTGGCCGGACGCCTGGGCGCCGCGGAGCTGCCGGCGGCGGTATCGGACGCGGAACTGGAAGCGGCATGGAAAAGGTGGTGTGCGCATGGCATCGGTGAATGAATGGATGGTGCGGGAGTATCTGGAGGCGCTGGGGTTTCTGGTTCGCCAGCCCCGGAAGTATCAGGTCGTGGCGCGTTCCAAGGGCATCCACGAAGAGGTGGATCTGCTGGCGGTGAATCCGCTGGCCAAGGGCGGCGCGGTGTTTCCGGAGGACATGCTGTGGGGCGCGCGGGAACTCGCACAGGTGCCCTGCGTGATCGTCGCGGTGCGCGGCTGGCATTCGGAGCGGTTCACGGCGGCCATGCTGGCGAGTTCGCCGGAGATCTACCGGTTTGCGGAGCCGGATTCGGTGCGGGCGGCGGCGGCGGAGATGGGAATGGACCTGCCGGCGAAAGTGCTGTGCATGGCGGATCTGCCGACGGACCCCGATCAGCGCGCGGAGGCGCTGGAGTTTCTGCGCTCGCAGGGCATTGACGGGGTGATTCTGTTCCGGCCGATGCTGCTGGAACTGGCCGAGCGGGTGGACGTGAAAAAGACCTACGAGAAGTCCGATCTGCTGCAGATTCTGCGCATTCTAAAGAACTACGACCTGCTGCGCAGCGGGCAGATGGATCTTTTCCGGCACACGCGCCGCCGGCGCGCGTCGCCGCCCCGTCCGGACCGGACGGAGGATCTGCCGCTGGGCGACGGTGCGGGCGATCGGGAAGGTCAGGACGCCTGAGGGCGTGCGTGCGGCAGGGGAAAGGGAATCATCCGCGGCCATGACGTCTCGGGAAGCGTACATTGTCCTGAACCAGATCGGGAACATCGGTCCGGTTCGGGTACGGGCGTTGTGCGAGGCGCTGGGCTCGCCGGAGGCGGTGCTGACGGCGTCCGGTGCGGCGCTGGCGGCGGTCCGCGGGGTGGGCCGGAAGGTGGCGGAGGGCATCGTGGCGCAGCGGGACGGGCTGGACGCCGGACGCGAAGAGAAGGCGGCGGCGAAACTGGGGGCGCGGCTGATCACGCCGGCGGACCCGGACTATCCGTCGCCGCTGAAGGCGATTTACGATCCGCCGCTGTGCCTGTATGTGCGCGGCGCGCTGGAGGCGAAGGACGAGCAGGCACTGGCCGTGGTGGGGACGCGCCGGGCGTCGCACTACGGCGCGGCGCAGGCGGAACGGCTCGCGTTTCTGGCGGCCAAGGCCGGGTTCACCATCGTCAGCGGGCTGGCGCGGGGCATTGACACGGCGGCGCACCGGGCAGCCCTGAAGGCGGGCGGGCGCACGATCGCCGTGCTCGGCGGCGGCATGGACCGGCTCTATCCGCCGGAGAACCGCGACCTGGCGGAGGAAATCTGCGCCGGCGGGGCTCTGGTGACGGAGTTTCCGCTGGGGCGGGAGCCGGACCGGACGACGTTTCCGTACCGCAACCGGATTGTCAGCGGGCTGTCCAAAGGCGTGCTGGTGGTGGAGGCGGGGCTGAACAGCGGGGCGATGAACACGGCCGAGCAGGCGCTCGAGCAGGGCCGCAGCGTGATGGCGGTGCCCGGGCGCGTGGACATGGAGGGTTCGCGCGGTCCCCACCGCCTGATCCAGAACGGCGCGCGGCTGGTCGAGGATCTGCCCGACCTTCTCAAGGAATTCGAATTTCTGTTTCCGCCGGACCAGCAGGCGCGGATCGTACGCCGGCAGGATGCGCGCCAGCGCCTGACCCTGGCCCCGGCGGAGGCGGCCATCGTGCGCGCGCTCTGGAACGAGCCGGAGCTGGATTTCGACGAGCTGATCCGGCGCGCCAATCTGACGTCCGCCCGGCTGATGACGGTGGCGATGCAGCTGGAGATGAAGCGCGTGATCCGGCGGCTGCCCGGCCGGCGGCTGGCGCTGATGGAGGAAATCCGCCAATGGGATGTGCCGGCGGCGGAAGACGGGATTTGAATGAAAGGAAAGCAAGACATGGCGAAGAATCTGGTGATTGTGGAGTCGCCCGCGAAGGCGAAAACCATCAACAAGCTGCTGGGCAAGGAATATGTGGTGAAGGCCTCGATGGGGCATGTGCGGGATTTGCCGGAGCGCTCCCTGGGGGTGGACCTCGAGAACGGCTTTGCGCCGCAGTACGTGCCGATCAAGGGGCGGGCCAAGGTGCTGTCGGAGCTGCAGGGGCTGGCGGCCCAGGTCGAGAAAGTGTATCTGGCGCCCGATCCGGACCGCGAGGGAGAGGCCATTGCCTGGCATCTGCGCGAAGCCCTGCGCGGCGGGGCCGCCGACGACAAGTTTCTGCGGGTGACCTACAACGAGATCACGGCGCCGGCGATTCGAAAGGCATTTGAGCATCCGGGCGAAATCAACCAGCGCCGGGTGGACAGTCAGCAGGCGCGGCGGATTCTCGATCGCGTGGTGGGCTACAAGGTCAGCCCGATGCTGTGGCGCCGGGTGCCGGGGGCGTCGAGCGCGGGGCGGGTGCAGTCGGTGGCGCTGCGGCTGGTCTGCGAGCGCGAAAAGTCCATCCGCGACTTCCAGCCGGTGGCCTACTGGGTGCTGGGCGTGCGGGCGGCCAAACAGGTGGACCCCCGCGATCCGTTCACGGCCACTCTGGCGAAACTGAACGGCGACAAGGCCGATGTGAAGGACGAGGCGCTGGCGGTTCGCCTGATGGACGAACTGAAGCGCCGCTCCCTTCGGGTGGCCGACGTGGTGCGCAAGGAAATCCGCAAATCGGCGCCCCCGCCGTTCATCACCAGCAGCCTGCAGCAGGCCGCCAGCGGCGCGCTGGGGTTCTCGACGTCGCGCACGATGCGGATCGCCCAGAAACTGTACGAAGGCGTCAATCTGGGGCATGGCATCACCTCGGGTCTGATCACCTACATGCGCACGGATTCGTTCACGGTCGCCCGCGAAGCCATCGAGCAGGCCCGCGACTACATTGAGAAGACGCATGGCGGGGACTTCCTGCCGGAGACGCCGAACGTGTTCCGCAACCGGTCCAGCGCGCAGGAGGCGCACGAAGCCATCCGGCCGACGGATCCCGCGCGCGCGCCCGACGAGTTGAAGAGCATTCTGGACGAAGACGACTGGCGGCTCTACGACCTGATCTGGCGGCGGTTCATTGCCAGCCAAATGGCCCCGGCCCGCATTGCCCAGCGCACGGCCGAACTGGAAGCCGTCGGCGGCGCGGAGGCCGGTCCGGACACGTTCCTGTTTCGGGCGACGACCTCGGAAATCGTGTTCCCGGGGTTCATGCGCGTGTCCGGTCTCGAACAGCGCAAGAAGGAGCAGGCGGCCAACGGCAACGGCGACGAAGACGGCCCCCTGCCGCCGCTGGAGAAGGGCGAAGCCCTGGACGTGGTGGAGTGGCTGAACGACCGGAAGGAAACCCAGCCGCCGCCGCGCTTCACGGAAGCCTCGCTGGTGAAGGTGCTGGAGGAAAACGGGGTGGGGCGGCCCAGCACCTACGCGCAGATCATTTCGACCCTGCTGGGGCGCAAGTATGTCGTGCGCGAAAAGCGGGCCCTGGTGCCCAGCGACCTGGGCATGAAAGCCTGGGACTTCCTGGCTGCCAACCTCGACGCGCTCTTCGACGTGCAGTTCACGGCCGGCATGGAGGAGCAGCTCGATGAAATCGAGGAAGGCAAGGTGGGTTGGACGGACATGCTGTCGGCGTTTTACGGAAAGTTCCGCGACTGGATGGGAACCGCGCGGGGCCCCGAAGCGGATGCCGGGGTGGTGGAGAAGATGCTGGCGGCGCTGGAGCCGGTGAGCGCCTGGCAGCCGCCGGTGAAGCGGGGCGGCAAAACGGTGTACAGCGACGAGAAGTTCGTGGCGTCGGTGCGCCGCCAGTTTGCCGAGAAGAAGCGCCCGATTTCCGGCCGCCAGCAGGATGCGCTGGCGAAGCTGCTGTTCCGTTACCGCGGGCAGTCGTCCGCGGCGGATGAACTGATTCGCGAGCTGAACCTGGTGGCGCCGGAGGAGGAACTCGAGCGCGCCAAGCCTCCGCGCCAGGAAACGCCCGAAAAGCTGGCCCTGCTGGAACAGGTGAAATTCGATCCGCCGCGCAAGTTCGGCAAGAAAGTCTATGATGACGGCGATTTCTGCGCCTCCCTGCGCAAGCAGGTGGAAGCCGGCCGCCGTCTTTCGCCGGCCCAGGTGGCCTATCTCGACCGGATCCTGCACAAGTACGCCAGCCAGATTCCGGGCTTCGAGCAGAAGGCGGCAGAGCTGGGTGTCCAAACCGAAACGAAAGCCGCGGACGGTCAGATTCCGGAGATTCTGGCCCTGTTCGAGACCGTGAAGGAATGGCGTCCGGCGACCACCAGCAAGGGGCGCACGTGGGACGACCGCGAATTCCTGGCCTCGCTCAAGAGCCAGTATGAACAGCGGCGGCAGCTGTCGTTCAAGCAGGTCTCCGCGCTGAAGCGCATGGCGGTGGCCTACGCCGGCCAGATTCCGGACTATGCCGGGGCCAAGCAACGCCTGGGGCTGCCCGAGCCCCGGGCGCCGCGGAAGCCGCGCAAGGCCGCGGAAGGCGAATAGACGGGGCCGGAGCCGCCCGTGGGCACGCAGGCGAAGTCCGGCCGCCGGGGACCGGCGCGGGTATCCGCGCCGGCCGGCGCGGGGGTGGCCGACGATCCGGCGGTGGCGCAGTTCGTGCGCCATCTGCGGGCCGAACGCAACGCTTCCGAGCACACGCTCTCGGCCTATCTGGCGGACATCCGCCAGTTCTGCGCGCAGATGTGGGGAGCGGATATCCGCCCGCCGTTTCCGTGGAAATCGCCGGATCGCTTTGCCGCCCGGCGGTTTCTGGCGTCGTTCCAGAAAGCCGGCCTGGCGCCGGCGACCGCCAGCCGGAAGATGTCGAGCCTGCGGTCGTTTTTCCGCTTTCTGGTGCGCGAAGAGCTGGTGAGGAGCAACCCGTTTTCCAGCCTGCAGCAGCCCAAGCCCCGGCGGCGCCTGCCCAAGGTGCTCAGCCGGGAGGAAATGCTGCGCCTGCTGGAGGCACCGGGCCGGTTGCGCCGGGAGGCCCGCGAGGCGGGCGGACGGGAGGGGGCGGACGGATTCGCCGACTATGCCGCCCTGCGCGACACGGCGATTCTGGAGGTGCTCTACAGCACGGGAATGCGCATTGCCGAACTCTGCGGGCTGACGGATGCGCGCCTGGATCTGCTGTCCGGCACGGCTCTGGTGCGGGGCAAGGGCAAGAAAGAGCGGCTGTGTCCCATCGGCCGTCCTGCGGCACTGGCCCTGCAGTCGGCGCTGGACGCCCGGGACCGGCGGCTGTCCGGCCAGGGCCGGGGACGTCCGTCGGCCGTGTTTCTCAACCGCGCGGGCGGTCCCCTGACCCCGCGGTCGGTCGAACGGTCCCTCAAGAAATACCTGGCCGGGGCGGGACTGGACCCCGGCCTGACGCCGCACGTGCTGCGGCACAGCTTCGCCACGCATCTGCTGGATGCCGGGGCCGACCTGCGCAGTGTGCAGGAGCTGCTGGGCCATGCCAGCCTGTCCACCACCCAGATCTATACCCATGTCAGCGTGGAGCGGCTCAAGGAAGAGTACGGCAAGGCCCACCCCCGCGCGTAGTCCGGATTGCATCGGCCGTCCGCGGCGGGTATAACGGGTGAGTGTCGCCGCGGGGACGGCGGAATTTACAGGAGAAAGCAACATGAAGAAAAACGTATGCGTACTGGTGGCCGACGGCTCGGAAGAGATGGAGGTCGTGATTTGCGTGGATGTCCTGCGCCGCGCGGGCATTGGCGTGTTTCTGGCGGGGGTAGGCGAGGAAACCCGGATGGTGACGACCTCGCGCGGAGTGCGGATCGCGCCCGACGGCGCGTGGGATCCCGCCGAGGCCAGCCGTTTTGACGCGCTGGTGATTCCCGGGGGCATCGGCGGAACCGACATCATGAGGCGGGATGAGAGCGTGAAACAGGCGGTGCGCGAATTTCTGGCGGAAGGCCGGATGGTCGCGGCGCTGTGTGCGGGTCCCACGGTGCTGCTGGATGCCGGCGTGCTGGAGGGCCGGACCTATACCAGCCATCCGAGCAGCCGCGAGGAACTCACCGCCGGGACCTGGGTGGACCAGCCCGTCGTGCGCGACGGCCACTTGGTGACCAGCCAGGCGCCGGGCACGGCGTTCGCCTTCGCTCTGGCGCTGGTGGAAATCCTGGACTCCACGGAAACGGCGGGGCGGATCGCCGACGGCATGCGCTTGCGCCGGTAGGAACCGGATGCCGCGCGATTTTGCCATTCCGGCGGGGCTCGAGCGGGTGGCGGTGGCGCCCGAGGCCTCCGAGCTGCCCGTGCCGCATTTCGTGGATCTGTTCATCCGCGATGCGGAAGACCGTGCCGAGGCCTACGGCGACCGGGTGGGCGGCGGTTCCTTCGTGCCCAGCGACACCCGCTACGCGTTCCAAGTCCTGCAATGGCTGTTGCGCAGCGGAGCGCTATCGAGGGGCGCGGCCTTTCTGGAGTGGGGCAGCGGGCAGGGGCTGGCGTCCATTTTCGCCTCGCTGCTCGGCCTGTCGGCCGTGGGGGTGGAATTGGACGAAGAGCTCGTGAGGGAATCCACCGCCCTGGCCGCCCGCTACGACGCCCCGGCCCGGTTCATCCATGGCAGCTACGATCCGGCCACGCCCGGCGTCAAGACTGTCACGGCCCGGCACCGGGCGGCGGTGTATGTCTATCCGTGGCCGGGGGAGGAGACCTATTTCCTGCAGTTATTCCACGCCACGGCGTCGCCGGGTGCCCTTCTGCTGATCTGCCTGGGCCCCGAAGACATGCGGATTTTCCGGAAAACGGGATGAGGACATGGGCAGGATCCTGATCCATGCCTGCTGCGCCCACTGCCTGGGCAAGACGCTGGCCGGCCTGTCCAACGAACCGGAGCCGATGCTCCCCGTGGTGTTCTGGGGCAATCCCAACATTCACCCCCTGATCGAATGGCGTCGGCGTCTCAAGGCGGTCAAGATGCTGGCGGAGCGCGCCGGCCTGCCGTTGATCGCGGACGAAACCTACGGGCTGCTGGAGTTCTGCCGGGCGGTGCACGGGCACGAGGCGGTCCCGGACCGCTGCGCCCGTTGCTACGCGCTCCGCCTGAACCGGGCGGCCGAGGTGGCCCGCGAAAACGGCTGCGATGTCTTTACCTCCACCCTCGCCACCAGCCGCCACCAGGATCACGCGCTGATCCGCGCCGCCGGAGAAGCGGCCGGCCGGGCCGCCGGCGTCCCCTTTCTCTATCGCGACTGGCGGGAGGCCGAGGCCGACCCCGATCTCGTCAAGATGCTCTACCACCAGCAGTACTGCGGCTGCGTGTTCAGCGAATACGACCGCTTCAAGGACACCACGACCCATATCTGGCCTCCGCCGGGGGGCGGCGCCCCTCTGACCTGAATCCGGCGCAACCGCCCCGAAATCCGGATTTTCCATGCCGTGGAAAATCCGGATTTTGGCTTGGAGGCGTCCGCAGCCGGGACTTGTCCGGGCGGGGGGAAACCGGCATACTCGCCCCCAAAGAAAAAACACAACCCCCCCGGAGAACGATCCATGAGCAGTGAACACCAGGAATCGGTCATTGGCGCGGATGTCGAAATCATCGGCACCATCAAGAGCAACGGCAGCATCCGGCTGGATGGCAAGCTCGAAGGCGAGATGCTGTGCGGCGGGAATGCCATCCTCGGCAAGAACGCGCAGGTCAAGGGCAACGTGACGGCCACGTCGGTGACGATCGAAGGCAAGATCAACGGCAACCTGCTGGCCAAGGACAAGATTGAGATGAAGGCTTCGGCGACAGTCAACGGCGACATCAAGGCGCGCCGCCTGTCCGTCGAGGACGGCGTGACGTTCGTCGGCCGCTCGGAGGTCAATCCGAACAGCCAGCCGACGCCCCCGCCGGCCCCCGCCCCGCAGTCCGGCGCTCCGCAGCGGTAGGCAGGTTCTCTTTCGCAACGGGACGCCGGCCGGCTTCTGCGGAAGCCGGCGGCGGGTCCGGAACGAACGGATTCCGGCGTGGCGGCAGCCAAGAAAACCAGGGTAGTGGACGGCTTCTCCGTCGTGCGCGGTCTCGCGCAGGCGAAGCAGGACGGCGTTTTGCCGAAACCGGGCGCCCGGCGCCCGGCGGAGGATCTGTCGTCGCGTCCGCCCCCCGCCGCCAAGCCCGCCGACAGTCCCCATATCGTCAAGACGATCCAGCCCACCAAGCGGACGATCCGGTGCTTTGAATGCGGATACGAGTTCCAGCTCTCGGGCACCACGCGGACCATCTACTGCTCGAGATGCCGCGAGAAGATCGACATGGGCGATTACGTCATTGACCGTCCCTGGTCCGAGGAAATCAAGACAGGGGGAAGCATCCTCATCCGGCCGTCCGGGCGGCTGGAGAATGCGCGCCTCCAGGCCGGCAACGTGATCCTCGAGGGCGACATGGACGACCGCTCCACCATTGAATGCACCCAATGGCTGGAACTGGGCGGGGCGGCGAACCCCAATCCCCGCCAGCTCACGATGCGCAATCTGCGCATCGCGGCCGGCAAGGAGATGAAGTTCAAGTACAAGCTGCAGGTGAACCACCTGGAGCTGCTGGGGACGCTGGAGGCGGATGTGGAGTCCACGGTAAAGATCTCCGCCATGCTGCGGATGCTGGATG
>CAZHSS010000040.1:10121-10441 GCA_964535205.1 uncultured Verrucomicrobiota bacterium | reverse complement strand
TTTGCCGGGAGAGTTCCTCGACCTGCGCTTTTAGGGCGCTGCGCTGTTTGGTTTCGTCGAGGTGGACCTGTTCGACTTTCTGGCGGAAATCGGCGATGCGCTCGCCCAGGGGAGAGAGCAGGGCGGAGAGGGCTTCGCGGTTCTGGGCGGTGAATTTCTGCGACTGGGTGTCGAGGGTTTGGGCGGCGAGAATCTCGAACTGGCGCACCAGGTCTTCGCGGGCGGCAAGCATTGCGTCGTACTGGGCTTGCAGGCGGATGAGTTCGGCTTGGGCCAGGTGGATGCGGCGGGCGGCGACCATGGCGGTCAGGGCGGCGCCG
>CAZHSS010000040.1:7412-10111 GCA_964535205.1 uncultured Verrucomicrobiota bacterium | reverse complement strand
GAGGACGAGGCCGAGGAGCCATGCGGCCAGCAGGAGCATGTAGGAGGAAGGCATGGAAAAGTGTTACCCGCTTCACGGGGCGGAAAGCAATCCCAAAGACGCCGCGGCGCGGCGGAGCCGCACCCAAAAGAATCGGAATTCAGGGAACAGCCCAGCAGGAAAACAGGAAACACAGGAACACAGGAAAATACGGGGGGATCTTTCACACCACAACCAAGAAAGGATGTCATGAAGAACGGGCTGCATCGGCGATTCGAGGCACAGACCCAACTGGATTTGCGTTCCCATGGAGGTTTCCGGAGGGGCAGGCTCCGTCCTGCCCGGTTTCCGGCAGGATTGGCGCACTCCAGGCGGGCAACACGGAGGTTGCCCCTCCCGTTCCAGGATTGCACCGGATGGCCGATGCGCCCGATGCCGCGCGGAGGGGGGGGGGCTACGGATTGCCGGTGAAGGGCTTGTCGCGGTCGAAATCGGGGAGAAAGTCGTCGGTGGCGTTGAGGGGCTGGATCAGGAGGTTTTCGAAGCCGAGGTGCTGGGCGTGGTCGAGGGCGGTCTGGTATTCGTCCGGCGACAGAGGGCGGTCGAAGGGGGGGCGGGTTTGCGCGGCGGAGACCGGGGTGTACTGGCTCATGAGGGAGAGGGGGAGCCAGCGGCCGAATTCTTCGCGGAGCAGATCGAGAACGCGCAGGGTGTTTTCGATCTGACCGGGAAGCACCAGGTGGCGGACGAGCACGCCTTGCCGGGCCGGGAGGGTGCCGGCGGGATCGAACGGCTCCAGGAATCCTTTTTCGGCGACCATGAGGCGGAGGGCTTCGAGGGCGATTTCGGGGTAGCGTTCGTCGCGCATGACGGTGCGGGCCAGGACGGGGTCGGCGAACTTGAAATCGGGCAGGAAGATATCCATGAGCGAGGCGTAGCGCGAAACCATCGCGGGGAGCTGGTAGCCGGAGGAATTGAAGAGGAAGGGGATTTGGACGCCTTCGTCGCGCAGGCGGGTGCAGAGCTGTTCGATGTGCGGCCAGAAGTGGTCGGGGGTGACGAAGTTCAGGTTGTGCACACCCATCTCGATCAGACCGAGTGCGAGGCGGTGGAATTCCTCGGGCCAAACGGTGTTGCCTTTGCCGTGCGCATTGGAGATCTGCCAGTTCTGGCAAAAGAAGCAGTGGCAGGCGCAGCCGGAGAAAAAGATGGCACCGGAGCCGCGGGTGCCGGTGAAGCAGGGTTCTTCGCCCAGGTGGGGGCCCCAGGAGGCGATGCGCAGCTCGGCGGTCTCGCCGCAGACGCCGGGCGCGCCGCCGAGGCGGTCGGTGGCGCATTGGCGCGGGCAGAGGCGGCAGGGGGTGTAGGGGGAGGAATCCATTTTAGACAGGATTAACAGGATTTTTCAGGATTTACAGGATGGGAAGCAGAAGGGAGCCGAGCAGCCATTAACGCAAAGGGCGCTATAGACGCAAGAGGGACGCAAACGTAAATCAAGTCATCCAACATCCTTTTCATTTGTCTATTGTGTCCGGCGTTGGCGATTCTTTTGCGGCGCTTGCGACTCTTGCGTTAAATCAGGCATTATTGAAGAGGTTAGGATTCGCATCCTCCCACGTCCAGCGGAGGAATTGGCGGCGGAGGGGCTTGGGAAGGCCATGGGTGGGCGGCGGCGGCTCGCGGCGGAGATGGGGGGCGAGGGCGGGGGGGATGTCGCGGGCGCCGGCGTGGCGGTAGCCGCGGAGCAGGGCGTCGGCGGCGGTTGCGGACGGGATGCCCCGGAGGGTGGTGAGGAATTCGAAGACCGCCTCCACGAGCGCGGAGAGGGGGACGCCGTGTTCGCGGGGGAAGCGCCTTGCGAGCCAGTCGGCGAAGGCCATGAAGGCGGCAAAGACGGATTTCTCTTCTGCCCAGATCATCGGTGCGGCGGCGAGGAATCGGTTGGAGCTGACGATGGCGTCCCAGTAGTGGGCGAAGCGGGCGGTGCGGACGAGGTGGCCGGCGGGCCAATCGCGGGTGGAGAGAACCTCGTAGGGCGGCGCGGGGGCGTAGCGCATGGCGAAGGCGTCATCATGGCGGGCGATGGGCGCGCCGGGAAGTTTTTTCAGGATGCCGAGCTGGATTTCATGGGGGTCGAGAGAAACAAGGCGGTCGAACCCGTCGGCGAAGCTGTCGGGCGTTTCGCCGGGGAGTCCGGCGATGAGATCGGTGTGCAGGAAGGCGTGGGTGTGTTTGCGCAGGAAGCGGAGGTTGTCCGCGGCGCGATCGAGGTTCTGGGGGCGGCGGATGGTATCCAGCACCTGGGGATTGAACGACTGAATGCCGATTTCGAGTTGGAGCGAACGCGGGGGAAAGCGGGCGAGGATGTTGCGCAGTTCGGCGGGGAAGCGGTCGGGGAGCATTTCGAAGTGGAGGAAGAGGCCGGGATGGGCGGGGATGCGGTCGAGGAAGAAGGTGAGGATTTCGACGGCGCGGGGGATGTCGAGGTTGAACGAGCGGTCGCAGAATTTGAATTGGCGCGCGCCGCGGGCGAGGAGCTGGTCGAAGGCGGCGAGGAGCGGCGGGAGGGGGAAGAAGCGGACGGATTCGTCGTTGGCGGAGACGCAATAGTCGCAGCGCATGGCGCAGCCGCGCGAGGATTCGACGTAGAGGAGGCGGTGGGCGAGATCGGTGTCGGTGTAGTCGTCGTAGGGGAGGTGGAGGATGGCGAGGTCGGGGGG
>CAZHSS010000040.1:6188-7402 GCA_964535205.1 uncultured Verrucomicrobiota bacterium | reverse complement strand
CCACGGGGCAAGCCCGTGGGGGTCTAAAAGGATGTCGCGGCAGAGGGAGGGGAAGGCGAGGTCGGCTTCGCCGGGGAGCAGGAAATCGGCGAAATGCGAAACAGTCGTTTGGACAGGATGAACAGGAGTTTCAGGCTGGGAGGGGCAGGGCGATCTGGCCGAGACCGCCGGGGGGATTATATTTCGGCTCACCCGGAGGGTTCGCCCTACCTCCGGACCGTCGGATTGAGAACCGTCGGGTAGGGCGAGGCGTCCCTGCCGAGCCGGGCTGCTACACTCCGTGATTTCAGGTCCTCCCAAAACGATTATCGTTTCGGGCAGCTGTCGCCGCAGCAGGGGGAGGAGTTCGGCGACGCGGGCGGTGTTCCAGATGTAGACGCCGAGGGCGAGGATGCGGGGTTCCCAGGCGGCGATGGCGTCGGCGATTTCGGCGGCGGACTGCTGGATCGTGAATTCGAGGAGCCGGGTTTGCGGTCGCAGGTCGCCCATGTTGGCGAGGAGACAGCGCGCGCCGAGGGAGGCATGGCTGTGGCGGGCGTTGATGGCGGCGATGAGAATGGGGGATTCAATATCCACTGCTCAAATGGATTCGATGATTGGCCAATCGGGGGGGAGGGGGCAGGTAAGATCGAGGGGGACGCCGGTGGTTGGGTGGCGGCAGACGATGCGGGCGGCGTGGAGCCAGTGGCGGGAATGGGCTGGTGATTGGTGGTTGGTGGTTGAGGGAGGGTTTGAGCGGACCTGATTCACCCACGGGGCAAGCCCGTGGGTCTTTGGAACCGTAGAGCGTGTCGCCGGCGATGGGGTGGCCGGCGGCGGCGAGATGACAGCGGATCTGGTGGGTGACGCCGGTATAGATGACGACGTCGAGGAGCGTGAAGGCCTTGCCGGTTTGCAAGGGCACCCATTCGGTGAGAGCGGCGAACTGGTCGCGGGCGGGAATCTTGTCGGGATTGCGCACGACGGCCATTTTGCAGGGCGAGCGGGTCTGGTGGGTGAGCGGGGCGTCGAGGCGGCCGGGGTCTTCGACGGCGCCGTGGACGAGGGCGGTGTAGTGCTTTTCGACTTCGAAGCGCTGGAACTGTGCGCGGAGGTGGGTGTAGGCGGCGGCGGTTTTGGCGGCGAGGACGAGGCCGGAGGTCTGCGTGTCGAGGCGGTGGAGCAGGGAGGGGAAGAGGCGGTCACCGCCGATTCCGGCCAGTTTGGGGAAGCGG
>CAZHSS010000040.1:5915-6178 GCA_964535205.1 uncultured Verrucomicrobiota bacterium | reverse complement strand
TTCGGCCCAGCGGAGCGGATGGGTGGGTTGGCCGGCGGGCTTGTCGAGGGCGAGAAGGGTGTCGTCTTCGTAGAGGATGTGCAGCGGCAGGTCGAGGTTGGGCTGGAGACGGAGATCGGCGGGTTCGGGGATGTTCCGGCAGTCGAGGGTGTCCCCGGGGACGGGTTTGGCCCCTTTTTTGGCGGGGCGTCCATCCAGGCGGATGTGGTCGGCGGCGATCAGGTCTTCCACGGTCGTGCGGTCGAGCCAGGGGTAGGTGTTCA
>CAZHSS010000040.1:0-5896 GCA_964535205.1 uncultured Verrucomicrobiota bacterium | reverse complement strand
GGGGGCTGAAGAGAGGGGATTTCTTTTGGATTTTGGCGGCGCGAAAACCAACCGGCATCTTTTCCGCGCTGCCGCTCCGCGGCCGACCGCTCGCGGACACGAGTCCTGCTCGGGTCGTCCGCAAAGCGGCATCATCGGAAAATCCACCGGTTATTTTCGCGAACAGCCCCGCCAAAATCCAAAAGAAATCCTCTGCATCCACGTCCACGCCTTCGGCGTGGCAAGCCTGCGGATTCCCCTTTGTTGAAGCTTCGGGGGACAAGCCAGCGGACAACGTATCAGCGGAAACTACTTGTTGATACGGACGTAGTCCTCGGTGCAGTCGCAGGAGTAGACGGTGGCGGCGGCGCGGCCGAGATGCAGATCAATGGTGAGGGTGAACTGTTTTTGGGCGACCACCTTGGAGAGGCGCTCGATGGAGGCGCCGGCCTTGAGGCCGTTCTGCACAGCCAGGAGCTTGTCGTAGAGGATTTCGACCTTGGTTTCGTCGACCTTGGCGGTGGAGTAGCCGAGCGCGTCCATGACGCGGCCCCAGTTGGGATAGGTGCCGACCCAGGAGGTCTTGACGAGGAAGGAGTTGGCGACGGAGCGGGCGGCGGCCTCGGCGTCGGCGGCGGTGCGGGCGCCTTGCACGCGGACGGTGACGAGCTTCTGCGCGCCTTCGCCGTCGCGGACCATGTCCATGGCGAGGCGGAAGGTGAGGCCATCGAGGGCGGCGGTGAACGACGGCCAGTCGGGATGGCCGGGCCGGAGGGGGGCATTGCCGGCGCGTCCGTTGGCGAGCAGCAGGACGGTGTCATTGGTGCTCTGGTCGGCATCCACGGAGATGCGGTTGAAGGAACGGTCCACAGCGGATTTCAGGGCCTTCTGCATGGCGCGGCGGTCGATGGCGGCATCGGTGAGCAGGAAGGCGAGCATGGTGGCCATGTTGGGCTGGATCATGCCGGAGCCCTTGGCGATGCCGGTGAGGCGGCAGGGTTTGCCGTTGGCGGTGAAGGTGACGGTATGGCGTTTGGGAACAAGGTCGGTGGTCATGATGCCGCGGGCAGCGCCTTCGCCGCCGGCGGGGGAGAGGGCGTCGGCGAGCTTGTCGATGCCGGGCAGGATGAGGTCCATGCGCAGGGGGACGCCGATGCGTCCGGTGGAGCAAACGAGGACCAGTTCGGGGGCGACGCCGAGGGCGCGGGCGGCATGGACGGCCATGGCCTTGGCGTCGCGCATGCCGGCCTTGCCGGTGCAGGCGTTGGCCTGGCCGCTGTTGACGACGATGCCGTGGGCCATGCCGATTTTGGCGACGCGTTCGGCATCGAGGCGGACCGTGGCGGCCTTGACCTGGTTGGTGGTGAAGGTGCCGGCGAGAACGGCGGGAGAATCGGAGAAGAACAGGGCCATGTCCGGCTTTGCGATCTTTTTAAGGCCGGCGATGATGCCGGCGGCGCGGAAGCCGGCGGGCAGAACGGCCTTGGCGGAGAATGTCAGGGGGGGGGGCTTTTTCATGTGTTGTTCCTGCTTCGGATTCAAATCTTAATCGTACTCTTAATCCTGATCCTGCTCTTGCCCCATGGGAGAGTTGTCGCATGCCGTTTGGTAGTTTCCCGCGTGTTCATGCACCCGGACATCCGAATTGCTGCGAATCAAGCCGACCAGCATGGAAACGATATGAACCAGAATCTCTTTGCCAGCCTGAGTGTCCGGAATCTTGTTTTTGGCCGCAAGAACATCCAGGCATGCCGCGCATTCTAAGGCAGACCCGCGTGCGATATCGAAAAAGCGACAACGATCCGGTGCGGTATACTTCCCATTGCCTTCCGCAATATTGAGAGGAATGGAGGTGGCGGCGCGATCCAACTGCGCATGAACCGCCAGGCTCCTGGGAAGAGTTTCAAGCAGCGCATCCGCCCAGGCCACGAAACGGATCCCTTCCTGATACACCTTCAGTTTCTCATGATCAAAAGCGGGGTTCATGGTGTGGAACATAAGGGGATCGAGGGCGGCAAGGCAAGACCCTGATTGGGGGATGAAGATTAGGATGAAGAGTAAGAGTAAGATTAAGAGTAAGAGTAAGATTAAGAGTAAGAGTAAGGTTAAGAATAAGAGTGGGCAGGAGGGAAAGTGGGGGCGGCATAAAAAACCCCGGGCGGGCGCCCGGGGTTGTGCGGAGGCCGCAGGGGTCTAGCGCTTGGAGAACTGGAAGCGGCGGCGGGCGCCGGGCTGGCCGGGCTTCTTGCGTTCCTTCATGCGGGGGTCGCGGGTGAGGAGGCCGGCTTTCTTGAGAACGGGCCGGAAATTTTCATCCACCTGCAGGAGGGCGCGGGAGATGCCGTGGCGCAGGGCGCCGGCCTGGCCGGCAATGCCGCCGCCTTCGCAGATGGCAACGACGTCGAAGGCGCCCGGGCGTTCGATGGCCTTGAATGGGCCCTCGACCAGCAGGCGCAGATCGGTGGTGGGGAAATATTCTTCGAAGGTGCGTCCGTTGACGGTGACCTGGCCGCTGCCCTGGGAGAGGCGGACGCGGGCGATGGCGGTCTTGCGGCGGCCGGTGGCGAGATATTCGATTTCAGCTTTTTTGGTGGCCATGATGTTTCTCCGGAATTAGCCGATGACGGTGGGGTTCTGGGCGGCGTGGGGGTGCTCGGCGCCGGGATAGAGCTTGAGGCGCTTGAGGAGCGTGCGGCTCATGTGGTTCTTGGGGAGCATGCCCTTGACGGCGTGCCAGAGGATGTAGTTGGGATTCCTGGCGCGCATCTTGCCCGCGGAGGTTTCGGTGTAGCCGCCCTGGTAGCGGGTGTACTTGGCGTAGGTCTTCTTCTCTTCCTTGGAGTTGCCGGAGAGGGCGACCTTGGCGGAGTTGATGACCACGACGAAATCGCCCATGTCGATATGGGGCGTGTAATCGGGCTTGCCGCGGCCCCGGAGGAGGCGGCAGATGTCGACCGCGAGGCGGCCGGCGGGCTTGTCGGCGGCATCGATGAGATACCACGCGTGTTTGACTTCAGATTCCTTCGGCTGTGTCGTCTTCATAATCCTTCAATTCCCAACGATGAGCGGCGAACAGTAGCGCGGGGAGCGCGCGGCTGTCAACGCGGTTCTTTCTATGTGCATGGAAACAACCCCGTGCCGGAGGGATCGGGAAATCCGACGACAGAGGACGATTTTCGCGAAGCGGTGCGCAGCAGATGAAATTCCCTGCGCCGCACCGGAACCGGTTACCGCCGGAACAGGCGCCCGAAACGCGAAAAATGGCTCCAGCGACAGGACTCGAACCTGTAACCTATTGGTTAACAGCCAACCGCTCTACCATTGAGCTACGCTGGAACCGAAAATCGAGGGGGAAAATAGCGGGACGGGGGGGAAAGTCAAGCCTGCATCTGCTGAAAAAGGCGCTCACGCCGGTTCCGGGCCGGGGTAGTGGGCTTTGCCGGGGATGACGCCGCGGATGCCGCCCCTGGGGGCGGGATGGTCGCCGGGGCGGCGGGGGATGAGGTGGAAGTGGCAGTGGAAGACGGACTGGCCGGCGGTTTCACCGTCGTTGGCGCCGAAATTGAAGCCGGCGATGGAGGGGTCGGCGGTTTGGAGATCCGCCGCCAGTTTTCGGGCGAGGCGGTGGGCGGCAGCCCATTCCTCCGGAGAGAGGTCGCGGAAGGAGGCGACATGGCGCCGGGGAATGATGAGGGTATGGCCTTGGCTGACGGGGTAGCCGTCGCGGAAGGCGAGGCAGGGGCCGTCTTCGGCGAGGAGGCGGTCGGCGGGCAGGCGGCAGAAGGGGCAGGTCGGGCTCATGGAGGAGAGAGTAGAAGAGGGGAGCTGAACAGAAAAGCAGGAAACAACAGCCAAGCAGGAAACCAGGAAACACATGAACACAGGAAGGGAGGGGTCTGGGGACAGGGGGACAGAGTGAAGATTGGGCGAGCCCAAGGTTGACAGGGGCGGGGGGGAGCGGCTATACACGCGGAACATTTCATTCAGGTGGCCAGATAGCTCAGTTGGTAGAGCAATGGACTGAAAATCCATGTGTCATCGGTTCGATCCCGATTCTGGCCACCACTTTTTTTGCCGGGATGGGGGGACAAAACTCTTTGCGAAGAGGGGCTGGACGGTTAGTATCCGACGCCATTGTGTTGACCCGGGAGAACACGGCATGAACCAGATTCTACAGAAGGAACAGCTCTCGCAGGAGGTATACCGGATGCGGGTGCGGGCGCCGCTGATTGCGGAGGAACGCCGGCCGGGGCAGTTCATCATTCTGCAGCTGGACACGGAATTCGGGGAGCGGATTCCGCTGACGATTGCAGACGCGGACCCGGCGGAGGGGAGCATCACGATCATTTTCCAGGCGGTGGGGAAGAGCACGAAACAACTGGCGCAGATGGGGGTGGGGGAGAAGATCGCGAACCTGGTGGGTCCGCTGGGGCGTCCGACGCACATCGAGAACTTCGGCCGGGTGGTATGCGTGGGGGGCGGGATCGGGGCGGCGCCGCTGTATCCGATCGCGCAGGCCATGAAAAAGGCGGGGAACGAGCTGACGGTGATCATCGGGGCGCGGACGAAGGAGCTGGTGATCCTGGAGGACGAGATGCGGGCGATTGCCGACGAGGTGATCATCTGCACGGACGACGGCAGTGCCGGGCGGAAGGATCTGGTGACAGCGCCGCTGAAGGAGCTGTGCGCAGGGGAGGCGAAGCCGGATTTGGCGGTGGCGATCGGGCCGCCGATCATGATGAAGTTCTGCGCGGAGACGACGCGGCCGTTCCAGGTGCCGACGGTGGTGAGCCTGAACACGATCATGATCGACGGCACGGGGATGTGCGGCGGCTGCCGCGTGACGGTGGGGGGGCAGACGAAATTCGTATGCGTGGACGGGCCGGAGTTCGACGGGCACCAGGTGGACTTTGACCAGATGATGGCGCGGCTGGGGTCGTACCGGGAGCAGGAGCGGATTGCGTCAGCGGGCTGCAACCTGCACGACGAGGCGGTGAAGAAAGGGCTGAAGGGATGAGTCGCCGGACGCCGGATGATCTGCTGGAAGCTGCGCGGGCGGAGTGGGAACGGATCCAGGGCCTGCCCCCGCCGCTGAAGCCGCGGGACCGGCTGGGGATTCCGCCGCAGGAGATGCCGGCGCAGGATCCGCTGGCCCGGGCGCGGAACATGCAGGAAGTGACGCTGGGCTATCATGAGGAGCAGGCGCGGGTGGAGGCATCGCGCTGCCTGCAGTGCCGGAACGCGCCGTGCGTGCAGGGCTGTCCGGTGCGGATTGACATTCCCCGGTTCATTGCGGCGATCGCGGAGGGCGATCCGGCGAAGGCGATCGGGGTCATCAAGGAAACGAGCCTGCTGCCGGCGGTCTGCGGACGGGTGTGTCCGCAGGAGACGCAGTGCCAGGCGCCGTGCACGGTGGGCAAGAGCCTGAAAACGGTAGAGAAGGCGGTGGCGATCGGGCGGCTGGAGCGCTACGCGGCGGACTGGGAGCGGGCGCACGGGGCGGCGAAGCCGCCGGAGGTGGCGCCGGCGACGGGCAGGAAAGTCGCGGTGGTGGGCAGCGGCCCGGCGGGGATCACGGTGGCGGCGGATGTGCGCCGGGCGGGGCATGAGGTCGTGCTGTTCGAGGCGTTCCACAAGGCGGGCGGGGTGCTGGTGTACGGGATTCCCGAGTTCCGGCTGCCGAAGGCAATCGTGCGCGCGGAGCTGGACACGCTGCAGCAGATGGGCGTGGAGATCCGGACGAATTTCGTGGTGGGGCGCACGCGCAAGATCACGGATTTGATCGAGAAGGACGGATTTGACGCGGTGTTCGTAGGGTCGGGGGCGGGGCTGCCGAAGTTCATGAACATCGAGGGGGAGAACCTGGTGGGGGTGTATTCGGCGAACGAGTACCTGACGAGGTCGAACCTGATGAAGG
>CAZHSS010000039.1:5982-10540 GCA_964535205.1 uncultured Verrucomicrobiota bacterium | reverse complement strand
GGGCGATGGCCAGGAACCAGCCGAATCCGCCGCCGAGGCCGAAGGCGAAGGCCTGCAGGAAGCTGTAGGGCTTGTTGAGCATGAAGAGCGAGATGCCGAGGATGGCGCAGTTGACGGTGATGAGGGGCAGGAAGATGCCGAGGGAGTTGTAGAGTTTTTCGGAGACGCGCTCGATGATCATTTCGACGAGCTGGGTGAAGGCGGCGATGACGACGATGAAGGTGATGAGGCGCAGGTAGTCGAGGCCGAGGGGGAGGAGCAGGTACTGGTAGACGAGGTAGTTGAGGGCGGAGGTGCAGGCGGTCACGAAGATGACGGCGGCGCCGAGGCCGAGGCTGGTGTCCACTTTTTTCGACACGCCGAGGCACGAGCACATGCCGAGGAAGCGCGCGAGCAGGATGTTGTCGGTGAAGGCGGCCGAGACGAAGATCAGCGCGAAGGAGGCGAACAGAGACATGTCGGCGAGGGGGGTCATGGGGCCTCCTGCCTGACGAGTTTGGCGCGGGCGAACCAGGTCATGATGGCGAGCATGAAGAAGGCGCCGGGGGGCATGACCATGATGGTCCACTGGGTCCACCAGAGGTCGCGGGCGGGCAGGGCGAAGCCGAGGAGGGTCCCGAAGCCCATGATTTCGCGGATGACGGCGATGGCGATGAGGACGGCGGAGTAGCCGAGGCCGCAGGCGATGCCGTCCACGAGCGAGGGCAGGGGCTTGTTCTGGCTGGCGAAGGCTTCGGCGCGGCCCATGATGATGCAGTTGGTGATGATGAGGCCGACGTAGGGGCCGATGAAGCGGTGGATGTCGGGGGCGACGGCCTTGATGAGGATATCAATCATCATGACGTAGGAGGCGATGATGATGACCTGGACGATCATGCGGATGCGCTTGGGAATGTGGTTGCGCAGGAGCGAGACGGTAAAATTGGTCAGGGCGGTGGCGAAAATAACGCCGAAGCACATGAAGAGGGTGTTGGCGAGCAGGTTGGTGACGGCGAGGGCCGAGCAGATGCCGAGGACCTGGCGATAGATGGGGTTCTCGCCGAGGAGGCCGTCTTTGAGGATTTTGGTGTAGGGGGAGGGCATGAGAGGAGAGAATTCAGGAGTCAGGAGTCAGAATTCAGAATGTGGATTGTCGGGTTCATAAGCAATCTTACTCTTAATCGTAATCCCAATCTTACTCCTTTTGGGTTGTTTCCAGTTTCAATTCTCGGATGCGGGCGAGTTCGTCGTTGAGGAAGCGGCCGAGGGCCATGGAGGTCTGGGTGGCGCCGGTGATGGCGTCCACGCGGTTCTTGGGGTCGGGGTCGGGGGAGGCGCCGACGACGAGGCGGTCGCCGCGGGGGTTGTCCCAGTCGATCTGGAGGCCCTTGAACTGGTCGGTGAACCAGGATTCCTCGATGCGGGCGCCGAGACCGGGGGTCTCCTTCTGGTCGAGGAACCGGATGTTCAGCACGGTCTGGAGGTCGGGGGAGAGGACGATGACGCCTTCGATGCGGTCCCAGAAGCCCATGCCGCCGAATTCAAAGCCGAGGCTTTCGTGTCCGGGGGTGATGCGGCGATAGAGGGCGCGGCCGTCCAATTCTTCCGCGACGAGGTGTTCATCCACGGCCTGCTGATAGGCGTCGGCGGATTGGCCGTCGACGGGCAGGTCGAAGGCGCGGCAGAGAACGCGGTTACGGTGAAGGACGGCGTTCTTTGCGAGCAGGCCCTGGGTGGCGGCATTGACGATGGCGATGCCGGTGCCGAAGACCAGGCAGATGGCGGCCATGAAGGAGAGAACATAGACGGGGGATTTCTTGTTCACGCCTTGGCCTCTTTTGAGTCTGCCCGGTCGGCGCCCGGGGCGGCCGCCTTCCGGCGCGCCTGGAAGCGTTTGATCCAGAGGTCGAGGGACGGGGCGAGCATGTTGCCGATGAGGATGGCGAAGGCGACGCCGCCGGCGAAGACGGCTTTGTAGCGGAAGAAGACGATGAGGGCGCCGATGGCCAAGCCGTAGGGCCACATGGATTCCTTGAGGCGGGGCGCGGAGATGGGGTCGGTGACCATGAAGACGGCGGCATAGAGGAAGGCGCCGGAGAAGAGGGTGAACCCGAGCGGCGGGACGGCGGCGAGGCCGAGGGCGTTCCGCAGCAGGAGGTTCATGGCGACGGCGCCGAGGAGGGTGGAGAGCATGAGCCGCCAGTTGGCGGTTTTGGTCCAGAGGAGGTACACGGCGCCGAGAAGGATGGCGAGGGCGCAGACTTCGCCGGCGGACCCGGCGGCGAGGACGCGGGCATGGCCGGACTGATCGAAGAGTCCGCCGATTTGACCGGTAATGAGGTCCCAGATTTGCACCTCGAACCCGTAGTCGCGGCGCGACCACATGGGGGTGGCGGCGGTGACAGCGTCCACGACCTGGAGGCCGGGGGAGGCGAGTCCGGCGGGGAGATCCTTCAGGGCCTCGAAGCTCCAGCGGGCGAAGCCGCCAGGGAAGCCGTGGAAGGCGGGGACGAATTTAGAGGTGAGGTCGACGGGGAAGCAGACATAGACAAAGGCGCGGCCGACGATGGCGGGGTTGAAGATATTCTTGCCGAAGCCGCCGAAGACCATTTTGCCGAAGACGATGCCGAAGACGGCGCCGGTGGCGGCGATCCAGAACGGGGTGGTGGGCGGCAGGGCGAGGCCGTAGAGGGCGGCGGTGACCCAGACGGCCTGGGAGATCTTGCCGGGAGGCGTGGGCACCATGATCCACTCGGCGAGGAAGGCGAAGAGGGCGGAGACGCCGACAAGAGCCAGCACCCGCCAGCCGAAGAGATAGATGGCCGCCAGGGCGACGGGGAGGAGCGCGTAGAGCACGCGCACCATCATGATCTGCTTCAGGAAGGCGGGCTTTTTCATCCGGGCGGACGGGTCAGAGGGTGAAGTCGCCGGCGGCTTCGGGCTGGTAGGGGATGTCGAGGATTTTGAGTTTGCGGGGACCGCCGGGGGTGTGCCAGGAGAGGGTGTCGCCCTTGGCATAGCCAAGGATGGCGGTGCCGATGGGGGACACGACGGACAGCCGTCCGTTTTCGATGTCGGCCTTTTCGGGAAAGACGAGGATGTATTCCATGTGTTCGCCGCTTTCGACATCCTGAAGGACGACGCGGGAGTTCATGGTGACGACATCGGCGGGGACGTCCTTGGGATCGACGGCCTGGGCCAGGGCCAGTTCGCGGGCGAGTTCCTTGAGGAATCCGGAGTCGCGGCTGTTGCGGGCGAGGGCTTCTTCCACCATGTCGGACAGGCGCTGCTGGTCCTGATTCGTGATGTAGATGTTGCGTTGGCTCATGGCGGGGGGATCCTTTCGGGAGTGGCTTATAAAATCTTGAACTTGGGGAGGTCCTGGAGATCGATCATGCCGGCGAGGGTGCCGTCGTCGCGGACGACGACGAGATCGTCGAAGCGGTGCTGCTGAAAGAGGACGAGGGCGTCGGCGGCGAGGCGGTCGGCGCGGACGGAGCAGGGGTTGTGCGTCATGAGGTCGGCGACGGGCCGGGTCTGGAAATCGGTGGCGCCGCCGGCGAGATAGCGGCGCAGGTCGCCGTCGGTGAGGAGGCCGAGGACGCGGCGGCGGTCATCCACGACGACGACGGCGCCGGCCTGGGCCTTGGTCATGGCGATGAGGGCGTCGCGGACGGCAGCGGCGGGGGGTACGGCGGCGAGGCGCTCGCCGGTGCGCATGATGTCTTCCACCTTGAGGAGCAGGGCGCGGCCGATGGCTCCGCCGGGATGGAAGCTGGCGTATTCCTCGCGGGAGAGGCCGCGGGCTTCGAGGAGGGCGATGGCGAGGGCGTCGCCGATGGCGAGGGCGACGGTGGTGGACGCGGTGGGAACGAGGTTGAAGGGGCAGGCTTCGCGTTCGACGGAGGCGTCGAGGACGACGTCCGAGTGGCGGGCGAGGGTGGAGTCCAGGTCGCCGGTGAGGGCGATGATGCGGGCGCCGGCGCGTTTGAGGATGGGCAGGAGGTTGACGAGTTCGTCGGATTCGCCGGAATAGGAGAGGGCGAGGACGGCATCCTCGGGACGGACCAAACCGAGGTCGCCGTGCATGGCCTCCGAGGGATGCAGGACGGTGGAGGGGGCGCCGGTGCTGGTGAGGGTGGCGGCGATTTTCTGGCCGATGTGGAACGACTTGCCGACGCCGGTGACCAGCAGCTTGCCGCCGCTGGCCAGGGTGTCCTTCAGCGCCTCGACGGCATGGTCGAACGCTCCGTCAAGGCGATCGCGGGTTCGCCGGAGGGCGGCGATTTCGATGTCGAAGACCGCCTGAGCCTTGTCCAGATGGGAAAGAGAACTCATGGAGAAAGACTAGCGGAAGGAGACGGAAGGGGCAAGGCGGGAGTCCGGCGGGCTTTTCAGAGGGCTTTTCAGACGGGCCAGATGCGGTCAAGGGCGTCGCGGAGGATCTCCAGGGTGTAGGGTTTCTGGATGAAGCCGTCGGGGTGGAGATCTTTGAAGCGCTGGATGACATCGATTTCGGCATAGCCGCTGGAGATGGCGACGGGGAGGTCGGGGCGGATGCGGCGCAGTTCGGCGAGGG
>CAZHSS010000039.1:0-5972 GCA_964535205.1 uncultured Verrucomicrobiota bacterium | reverse complement strand
GCATCTTTTCAAGCACGGCAAAGCCGTCCATGCCCGGCATGGCGAGATCGAGCACCACGCCCTGGACCTGTCCGGCGCGGGCGCGGAGGAGCTGGATGGCCTGGGGGCCGCTGGAGGCGCAGAGCACCTGGTAGCCCAGGCGGGCAAAGAGTTTGCTGGCGGTTTCGCGCAGGTTGGCTTCGTCGTCCACCAGCAGCAGGAGGCCGGACCGCGGCCGCCGGGGCGGGGCGATGGCGGCGGGGGAGGGCTTGGGCTCTTCGACGGGTCCGTCGCTGGCGGGGAAATAGACGCGGAAAGTGGTGCCCTTTCCGGGGTGGCTGTCCACTTGCAGCGCGCCGTGGTGGCCGCGCATGATGCCGAGGACGGCGGCGAGGCCCAGGCCGCGGCCGGTGAACTTGGTGCTGAAAAAGGGCTCGAAGATTTTGCCGAGAAATTCCGGACGGATGCCGGCGCCGGTATCGGTGACCTCGATAAAGACGCAGGGGCCCGGGGCGAGAGAGCCGGCGGGGCGGAGGCGGGATGGATCGAGGGAGGCGCTGTCGGCGGTGCCGGCGGAGACCCGGACCAGGCCGGCCTGTTTTTCGAGGGCCTCGGCGGCGTTCAGGACGAGGTTCATGAGGACCTGGCGGAACTGGGAGGCATCGGCCTGGATGGCCGGAAGGGAATCGGGCAGGTGGATCTGCAGCTCGGCGTTGCGGGGGAGGCTGGAGCGGAGCATCTGGGTGGTGGCCTGGATTTCGTCGGCCACGTCCAGCGCTTCGACGGCGAAGTGGCCCTTGCCGGAATAGGCCAGCATCTGCTGGGCTAGGTCGGCGGCGCGGCGGGTGGCGGAGACGGCGGTGGCGAGGTCAGCGCGGGCGGTGGAGTCGCGGGGCACGTCCTGCATGGCCAGGTCAATGTTGCCGAGGATGGAGGTGAGGATGTTGTTGAAGTCGTGGGCGATGCCGCCGGCGAGCAGGCCGAGGCTCTCCAGGCGCTGGGCTTCCTGGATGCGCCGCTCGACCCGCCGGCGGTCTTCTTCGGCCTGTTTACGTTCGGAGATGTCGCGGGCGGTGACGATGAGGCGGTCGGCGGAGCCGATGGTCTGGCAGCGGATGCTGATTTCGACCCAGAAGGGATGGCCGTCGCGATGGAGGGAGCGCCACTCAAAGACCTGGGGGCCTTCGTTGCGGGCCTTGGTCATCCATTCGCCGGCGTCTCCCATGGAAAACGGCGGTTCGCCGCCGGACATGGCGTTGAAGGCGGCGATGGCCTCTTCGCGGGAGGGGTAGCCGTACATGTCCAGCATGCGCCGGTTGACATCGAGCACTTGGAAGGTAGCGGCGTCGTGGATGAACAGGGCGTCATTGATGGAATCGAAAACGGTGGCGAGATACTCGCGGGACTCCTGCAGGTCGGCCTGGGCGGCGCGCAGTTCGGCCAGGCGGCGGTTGAGTTCGGCGGTGCGCCGGCGGACGAGACGCCCCAGGACGAGGTTACCCCCCGCGAGCAGCAGGACCACGGCGCCGGCGGCGAGCAGGACGATGGCGAAGCGCCGGAACACGGTTTCCCAGGCGATGGGCGTTCCCATCCATTTGTTTTCGATGGCCTGATACTCGCGGGGGGAGATCTGGGTGAAGCCTTGTTGAACCAGCGCCAGCAGTTCCGTGGAGCCTTTGTGGACGGCCCGGTGGAATTCGCCGGTGTAGAGGACGAACGAGGTGCGGAACTGATCTTCGATGCCGAATTTATACAGGTAGTACAGGGCGGCGGGCTCGTCCACGGAGAAGACGCGGAGTTCGTCGTCGCGGGCGGCCTGCACAATGGTCTCGTAGCTGGGGTATTCGCGGAGGCTGTCGATGCCGTGGGCGGCCAGGATGCCGATGACGGAATCGCCGGCCTTGACGCCGATGGTGAAGCCGCGCAGGGAGGACGGGTCGGTGAGGCCCCCGAGGGAGCGATGGGCGAAGACCGGCACGGGGATCTCGGCATACGGCGGGGTGAAATCGTAGAGGTGGTCGCGCTCGGGGGTGCGGAAGATGGTGTCAATGACGTCGGCGCGTTTTTCGCGCATCACGCGCTGGGCCTCGGCCCAGTCCATGGCCTGGAGATCGACGCGGACGCCGGTCTTGGTTTCCCAGAGTTTCCACTGATCGGGCAGGATGCCGCGCAGCACGCCGTCGGCGTCGCGGAAGATGTAGGGGGGATAGTTGTCGTCGCTGACGACGGTGATTTCCCGGACGGGAGGCGGCGCGGCGCGGGGGGCGGCCGGCAGGAGGCAGGCCGCGGCGAGCGCGGCGAAGGCGGCCGCCCGGAGCGTTTGTCTCCTGATGCGGGCCCGCACCGGCCGGGGAGAGGGATTGCTGGAGGGCGGGGTCATTGGAGCTGGGCGAGACTGTCCTGGAGAATGCGGGCGGAATGGGCGAGCTGCTGCATTTCGTCGGGCGTGAGGCGGGCCTGGATGACTTCCTCGATGCCGCCGGCGCCGAGGACGCAGGGAATGCCGAGGGTGACGTCGCGCAGCCCGTATTCGCCTTCGAGGGGGGCGGAGACGGTCATGACGCGGCGTTCGTTGCGGAGGATGGCGCGGACGATCTGGGTCATGGCCATGGCGACGCCGAAGCTGGTGGAGCCTTTGTAGCCGATGATGTGATAGGCGGAGCGGCGGACCTGTTCGAGGATCTGGGGGCGGCGGCGGGTAAAATCGCATTTGCCGCAGACCGTGCAGTAGTCATCCATGGGCAGGCCGCCGACATGGACGAGGCTCCAGGCGGCGAATTCGCTGTCGCCGTGTTCGCCAAGGATGGAGGCATGGATGTTCTGGGGGGAGATGCCGCAGTGTTCGGCGAGAAGCCAGCGGAAGCGGGCGGAATCCAGCACGGTGCCGGAGCCGAGGATGCGGCCCCGCGGCCAGGCCGTGCGCAGGCGGGCCACATGCGTCAGCACGTCCACCGGATTGGTGGCGACCAGCACGATGGCATCGGGATTGACGGACTGGATGTCCGAGACGATGGAGGTGACGATCTTGGCGTTGATCTGCAGCAGGTCGAGGCGGCTCTGGCCGGGGCCGGCCTGGGCCTTGCCGGCGGTGACCACGACGATGGCCGCGTCGCGGTAGGCCTCCGGGGCGGTGCCGGACTGGATGCTGACGGGGCGGTAGAAGGGCGCGCCGTGGGCCAGATCCAGCGCCTGGCCCTTGGCCAGGTCCGTATTGACATCCACCAGCGTGATCTCTTCCGCGATGCCCGACTGGGCCAGGGCAAAGGCGAAGCCGGAACCAACGGCTCCCGCCCCGACAATCACCACCTTCCTGGATTTGAAGTTCGCCATGGGTCTGCCTCTTTTCCTCAAATCTTGTCGTTTACGCGCCGGGAAGGGAAGGGGAATTTTCGGATGGGGCACGTGCGGGGCTCATCCCGGAACGGGTTTGGGACCGATGCGGTTCAGGAAGGCGGAGAAGCCGAAGCCGAGGGCCAGCAGGAGCAGGCAGAGGAGCCCCTGGCGTCCGCTGGGCCAGCCGGGAAAGACCAGCCAGAGCGAGCCGGCAACGAGGCCCAGGACGCCGCGGGTGGCGGGGCCTTCGGCGGTTTGGAACAGCCAGTGGGCGGCGCGGGCGAACAGCAGGATGGTGGCGGCGGCACCGAGGCCGACGGGGAGGAGGATGCGCGGATCCAGGCCGGCCACGCCGTCGAGCAGGGGGGCATAGACGCCGAAATAGATAAGCAGAAAGGCGACGCTGGCGCCGGGGACGATGGCGCCGATGCCGATGCCCGCCCCGGCGGCGAGCCAGACGCCCCAATGGCTTTGAATGGGGGTGTCGCGGGGGATCAGGCGGTCCTGCAGGGCGGCGAGGCCCAGGCACAGGGCGAACAGGGCGGCAAAGGCCAGCCAGCCGGCGGGATGGCGGCCGGCTCGGCGGGCATGCCGGAAAAGATCCGGCAGCACGCCCAGCATGAAGCCCATGAAGAGATAGAGCGTGGGGACTTCGTGGCGGGCGAACAGAGAGGCCAGCAGGCGGCTGCCGGCCAGTACGCCGAGGCCCGCCGCGAGGAAAAACGGACCGAAGCGGCGCAGGTTTCCGCGGAGATCGGTGAAGGGGCGGGCGAGGGCGGCGGTCAGGGGGCGGTACAGGCCGAACAGCACGAGCAGCGTACTGCCGCAGAGCCCCGGCAGGAGGCCCGCGACGCCGACCAGGAAGCCGCGGACCAGCTGAAGGGCCAGGACCATGGCGGCTCCGTCAGATGGCGCCGCCGCCGGGCAGGTCGTGGATGATGGTGTCGCGGCACATGCTGGCGGCCGGCTCGGGATAGTCGAGGGTGTAGTGCAGGCCGCGGCTTTCGCGGCGCAGCATGGCGCAGCGGACGACCAGCTCGGCCACCGCCGCGATGTTGCGCAGTTCCAGCAGGTCGGAGGTCACCAGGTAGTCGCGGTAATAGGCGCGGATTTCGCGCCGGAGGGTGTTGATGCGCCGCAGGGCGCGGGCGAGGCGCCGGTTGGTGCGCACGATGCCGACGTAGTCCCACATGACGGTGCGAACCTCGTCCCAGTTGTGGGCGACGACGACGGCTTCGTCGGACGGCACGGCATGGCCGGTGGTCCAGTCGGGGATCCGGGGCTTGCGCTTGCGCGGGCGGGGGGTTTCGAGGATGTCGCGGGCGGCGGCATGGCCGCAGACGAGGGCTTCGAGGAGGGAATTGCTGGCGAGGCGGTTGGCGCCGTGCAGGCCGGTGCAGGCGACTTCGCCGGCGGCGTGGAGGCCGGCCATGGCGGTGCGACCGCGGGTGTCGGCGGCGACGCCGCCGCAGAAGTAGTGTTCGGCGGGGACGACGGGGATGGGCTGGCGGGCCATGTCGAAGCCGTATTTGCGGCAGGTGGCGTAGATGTTGGGGAAGCGCCGCCGGAGGAAGGCGGCGCCCTTGTGCGTGATGTCGAGATAGACGCATTTGTCGCCGCGGGTTTTCATTTCGTGGTCAATGGCGCGGGCGACGATGTCGCGCGGGGCGAGTTCGGCGCGCGGGTCGTAGTGCTTCATGAAGGGCTTGCCCGCACCGTTCAGAAGGCGGGCGCCTTCGCCGCGGACGGCTTCGCTGATCAGGAAGGACTTGGCTTCGGGGTGGTAGAGGCAGGTGGGATGGAACTGGACGAATTCCATGTTGCGGATTTCGAGGCCGGCGCGCCAGGCCATGGCGATGCCGTCGCCGGTGGCGATGTCGGGGTTGCTGGTATAGAGGTAGGTTTTGCCGGCCCCGCCGGTGGCCAGGACGGTGTGCGGCGCGCGCACGGCAAGGATTTCGCCGGTGGAGCGGTCGAGGAAATACGAGCCGATGCAGGCGTCTTCGCCGGGGATTTTCAGCCAGCCGGAGGTGATGAGGTCAATGGCCATGTGGTGTTCGAGCACCTGGACGCCGCGCTGGCGTTGGACGCGGCGGGCCATGACGCGGATGATTTCGGCGCCGGTGAAATCGCCGCTGTGGAGGATGCGGCGGGTGGAGTGGCCGCCTTCGCGCCCCAGGTCGTATTCCGCGTCGGCTTCGCGCGGATGCCGCGGCTTGCGTTCGAAGCGCACGCCCCAGTGCTCCAGGGCGGCGATGCGTTCGGCCCCCCCGGCGATGATGTCGCGCGCGACATCGGCCCGGGTCAGGCCGGCGCCGGCCACGATGGTGTCTTGCAGGTGCGCCTCGATCGTGTCATCCCCGGCGACAGGCACGGCGATGCCGCCCTGCGCGTGGGAGGAATTGCTTTCGTCCAGGGTCCGCTTGGCGCAGAGGATGACCCGTCCGTGGGGCGCCAGTTCCATGGCCGCGGACAGTCCGGCCAGGCCGGCGCCGATGATCAGGTAGTCGCAATCGAGGACTCTCATGCCGAAACCCTACCACCCGGAGGCGGGCGGCGGCAAGAAAGCAGCCGCGGCAGGAGACCTTGGCGGAAATCCGGATTTTCCACGGCGTGGAAAAAAGTCTGTCCCGCTTCAGCGGGATTTTCCATAGCGTGGA
>CAZHSS010000038.1:0-10774 GCA_964535205.1 uncultured Verrucomicrobiota bacterium | reverse complement strand
CGTGGCGGCGGGCGCGGCGGTCCCGGGCCATCACGGGATCCAGCACGCGGATGACGTAACGGGTCTGCTGGGCGTCAATGGCGACATAGAGTTTGGTCATGCCGCCGCCGGTGATGGAGCGGGTGATGGAGTAGCCTGCGAATTCCTGGTTCATGGCCAACCCTTCTATCGCAAACGGGGGGGCAACGCAATCTCTTGTTGCCCCTTGCGGGGGCGGAAAGAGGGGGCGCGGGGCGGAAGTCAGTCGGGGGCGGGGGCTTCCTGAATCTGGTCGGGGACCAGAACGGGGGCGGCGGCGCCCTGAATCCAGTATTCGCGGCCTTTGACGCGCACGCGTTTGTCCTGGAGGCTGCGGAATTTGGAGGCCGCGCCGTACACATGGCACAGGACCTGCCAGCGGTTGTTCTGCCAGCGGATGACGCGGTAGCGGGTGGGGGCCTCGTTGATGAGGGGCGCGGCGCGCAGTTCGCCTTCGAATTCAGCCATCCGGCCCTGGCCTTCCAGCGGAATCAGCTTGAGGTCGGCCGGCGGGGGCACGGGGATGACGCCGGAGGCGGTTTCGCGGACGGGGACGGACGGCGACACGATGGGCGTGGGCCAATCGGGGGCCTGGGCGGCGGTTGCCGCCGGGGCGGGGGCCGGAGCGGCTGCGGCCGCCGGTTCAGCCTTGGCCTTGCGTTGGCGGGCCGTTTTGACCTTCCGGGCGGGCTCGGCCGGGGCTTCGGCGGTTTCGGCGGCCGGTTGGGCGGGTTCCGGGTCGCCGGTGAGCATGTCGACAAAATCGCGATGGATCCAGACGCGGGCCGTCGGCGGCGGGGCGATCTTGAGCCAGTCGGAGATTTCCTCGCGGGGTTCGACGACGGCACCCAGTTCCAGGGTGTCCACGACGTTGTAGTTGATGCTGGGGCCGGCCCGGACATTGACGCGGGTGGCGCCGATGGTGTTTTGCGGCTGCTGCACGTAGGCCTTGCTGATCCAGAAGTCCGTGGAGGGGGGAGGGGTGATGGAAATCCACTCCTCGCCGATTTCCCAGGCGGTCAGGCGTTCGTCGTACTGGGCCTGGCCGAGGACTTCGGAGTTTTCGAGCCTCGGCATGGCGCGCAGATTGACGTTGTGGGCGGTGACCCGCACGGGGGTCTGGGCCCGCAGGGCGGCGGCGGCGGCCAGCAGGGCCGCGCACAGGCACAGGATGGAATACGTTTTCATAGCGGGCCAGCATACGGGGGGCGGGAAAAATCGGCAATGCCGAAGTGCAACGGGATTGATTGTGGGGATTGATTGTTGAACGGGATTGCGGTACAACCGGCGACCATGGCAACCAAACCAAAACACAGGGGCCTGGGCCGGGGGCTGGATGCGTTGATACAGGGAGGCGCCACCCGTCCGGGGGGCGCGCCGAAGCCGGCGGCCAAGGCGTCGGGGCCCAAGCCGGCGGCGGCCGCGTCGGAAAAAGGCGCGGTGCACCTGGTGCCGGTTCACAAGATCCGCAAGGGCGCGTGGCAGCCGCGGCGGCGGTTTGCGGAAGAGGCGCTGAACGAACTGGCCGAGTCCATCCGCGACAAGGGCGTGCTGGAGCCGGTGTGGCTGCGGCCGGTCGAGGATTTGTTCGAGCTGATCGCCGGGGAGCGGCGCTTCCGGGCGGCGCAGCTGGCGGGGCTGGCGGAAATTCCGGCGCTGCTGCACCGGGTCAACGACCTGGAAGCGCGGGAAATGGCGCTGATCGAGAACCTGCAGCGGGCCGACCTGGATCTGATCGAGGAAGCGGAAGGGTATCGCGATTTGATGAGGGAAGCCGGCCTGACCCAGGAGGATGTGGCCCGGAAAATCGGCAAGGCTCGGGCGACCGTGGCGAATGCGCTGCGGCTGCTGGATCTGGCGGACGGCATCAAGCGGGCGCTGTCCGAGGGCGCGCTGACGGCCGGCCATGCGAAAGTGCTGCTGTCGGCGGAGGCGAAGGATCGGGAGATTCTGGCGGCGCGCACGGTGGCGCAGGGATTGTCCGTGCGGGCGCTGGAAAAGCTGGTGGCGGGGCTGGCGGCCGGGGATCTCCGGCGGAAAAAGGCGGCGGCCAAGCCGTCCGGGGACGGGGCGCCCGATCAGAAGAGCGCGAAGCATTTGAAATTCCTGGCCGACCGCATGCAGCAGGAGCTGGGTACGAAGGTGGTGCTGTCGCCGGCCCGGACCGGGAGCGATGGCAAGCGCGAAATGGGCCGGATCGTCATTGAATTCTTCGACAACGAAGATCTGTCGCGGTTGCTGGAGACGCTGAATCTGGGCGATCTGGTCTGAGGGGCGGCCGCGGATGGGGAGCTGGTACGACGAACGCCGGGAGGCGCAGGCACGCGCCTACGACCGGGCCCAGGCGGTGCTGTTTCTGGTCCGCTTTGCCCTGCTGTTCGCCTTGGCGGCGGTGTTCTGGCTGTCGGGATGGTCGCGCGCGCTTGCGGCGGGGCTTCGCGCGGGCCTGTCGTTTCCGTTCGGCTGGGCGCTGGTCCACGCGGCATTCGTGGCGCTGGCGGTGTTCGGCTACGAGGCGGTGCTGTTTCCGCTTTCGGTGCTGGCGGGGTATTCGCTGGAGCGGGTTCACGGCCGGCTGGAGACGGAATTCGGGGGCTGGCTGCGGGGCTATCTGGGAACGCTGATGCTGGAGATGGGGCTGGCCACGGCCGGCTTCACGGGGTTGTACGCGCTGATGCGGCTGTTTCCCTCGGTGTGGTGGGTGTGGGCCACGGCGGCCTATGCAGTGCTGGTGGCGGGCCTGGGGGAGTGGGGGCCGTCGCAGTTGTTGCCGCGCGTGCGTCCGCCGGTCCCGGTCCGCGACGAGTCATTGGAGGCGGCACTGCGGCGGATCGGCGAGGCGGCCGGGCTGGAGATCACCGGCGTGGCCTGGTGGGATTTTGAGCATCAGGAAGATCTCGAAGACGTGCGTCTGACGGGGGCGGGACGCCGCCGACGGGTGGTGTATTCGGAATGGGCCTGGCGCCGGCTGGGCCGCCGCGAGCAGGTGTTCCTGGCGGCGCGCCACATGGCCTGGCATCGCCACGGGGCGGCCTGGGCGGCGCAGGCGATGCACATTGCGCTGGCGGCGGCGGTGTTTCTCGGTGCGGCGGCGGCGGCGGACCGCGCGGCGCGGGCGGCGGGGCTCAGCGGCGCGGCCGCGCCGGCGGCCTTTCCGTTTCTGGTGACGGCGCTGTTCGGGCTGGCGGCGCTGGCGGGCCTGGCGGCGCATGCCGTGGTGCGGCGGCTGGAACTGCGCGCCGATCGGTTTGCCATCGAACACGCCGGCGGATCCGATGTGCTGCGCACCTGCCTGGAACAGCAATTCCGGAGATCGCCCTTTGCGCTGGATGCGCCGCTCTGGCAGGTGCTGCTGCTGCACCGCATGCCCACGCCGGCCTGCCGGCTGGCCCAGGCTGGATCGCGGAACGGCAAGACGGCCTGACGCCGGTCGTGCGAGAAGGGCGCGTACGCTTTCCCCGCGTGTGGCTTCATCGCGTTGCTTGGGCGCATCTGCGATTGGGTGCATGGCCTGGGTTGCGTTTGGGTAGGGACGCCGCGCCGTCGGCGTCCGCATCCCCGCCACCAGCCCGGACGGCGCGGCGCGCCGTCCCTACCTGGCGGCCACGTGATTCTATTGGCCGCCGGAGGAACCTGCACCGAATCGCAGATGCGCCTCGTTGGCTTTGTCCGGGCAGATTGCGCTTGGCGGTGGGAAAGTCCGGCTGATAGAGTGCCGCGCCATGGAGCCAACCATTTTTCAGGGCAGGGGCGCCGTCCGGACGTCGGGGGGATGTCTGGCGGTTCTGGTCGCGCTGGCGGCCGGTTCGGCTGCCGCCCAGCAGCCGGTCGTGACGCCGCCGCCCGCCGCCCAGGTGGCGGCGGTCACGCCGGAAGCCGGCGTCATTGACATCCAGGCCGACAGCCTGGCCTACGATGCCGCCCGCCGCCTGGTGATCGCCCGCGGCGGCGTGAAGGTGGCCCGCGGCGGCGATTCGGTGTCGGCCGACTATGCGGAAGTGGACACCGCGGCCGAAGTGGTGCATGCGCGCGGAAACATCGTCATTGAATATCTGGGCAACGTGTGGCGGGGCGAAGAGGCCACCTACAACTTCAAGACCAGCACCGGGGATTTCGGCGCGTTCGAGGCGTCGGCTCCGCCCTGGCACATGACCGCGCGGGATTCGCGCCGCTCGTCGCCCCGGATGATGGAACTCGACGGCGTGATGCTGACGACCTGCGAGCCGGACCGGCCGGAATATTCCGTCCGGGCGGCCTCCGCGACGCTGGAGGACAACAACATCCTGCGGGCGAAGCACCTGCGCTTCCAGCTCGGCCCCGTGCCGTTCTTCTATTTCCCCTATCTGCGCGCCAATCTCGAAGAGCTGGCCAAATTCGAATTCACCCCCGGCTACAGTTCCACGATGGGCGCGTTTCTGCTGACGGCCTACAACCAGCCGCTGACGGACGTCTTCCGCAGCCGCACTCACTTCGACGTGCGCACCAAGCGCGGCGTGGGGGTGGGGCAGGACCTTCTGTGGACCGACCCGGAAGGGCGGGCGTATGATGGGCTGGTGCGGGTCTATTACGCGAACGACAGCGAGCCGTGGAAAGACGAAGAGCAGCGGCTGGCGCGCGAGGAACTGATTGACGCGGACCGCTACTGGCTGCAGTTGAAGGATCGGCACAACCTGAGCGACCGCGACTATCTGATCACCGAACTGAACTATGTCAGCGATCCATGGCTCCTGAACGATTTCTTCGACGACGACTACCAGAGAAACGTGCAGCCCGAGAACCGGGTGACGCTGTCGCACCGCGGCAACCGCTACACCGCGGGCGTGGGCGTGAACATGCGGCTCAACGATTTCTACGGCAACGTGGACCGCCTGCCGGAGGCCTTTCTGAATTTCAACCGGCAGCAGATTTTCCAGACGCCGTTGTACTACGAAGGCGCCAACACGCTCAGCTCCCTCGAGCGAGTCTATCCCGACGGTTCCGACGACGAGGCGTACGACGCCATCCGCTTCGATACCTTCAACATGGTGTATTGGCCCACGCGCCACTTCGGGTTTCTGTCCGTGATCCCCCGCGGCGGCTACCGCGGCACCTACTATTCGAAAACCCCGGAACGCACCACCGTGACCAATGTCGTGGCCGTCACGAACGACCTGGGCGACGTCGTGGGCACCACCAATGACGTCGAGACTCTCCTGAGCGACGGCGGGGCCGTCTGGCGCAGCCTGCCGGAAATCGGCGTGGAGACCTCGTTCAAGGCGTTCGGGGATCTGTATCACGGTCCGACGGGGATCGAAGAAGACGAAGACCTGCGGCACATCGCCGAACCCTATGCCGACTACACCCTGCGCTTCGAGCCCAACGAACTGCCCGGGGACCTGTGGCAGTTCGACGCGGTGGACCGGCTGGACTACGCCAACTATCTGCGTCTGGGCATGCGCAACTACCTGCAAACCAAGCGCCGCGCCGCCGTTCACAACCTGGCCTATGCCGATGTGTTCACCGTTCTGAACATGGATCCCGAGGAGGACGAAGAGACGCTGGGCGACATCGGGTTCAAGACGGAACTGCGGCCTTGGTCGTGGCTGAAATGGGATTTCGACGGCGCCTACGACACCCAGGACGACAGCGTCCGCACCTTCAACACCCAGATGGAGCTCCGGCATCCCGAGTGGTTCACGTTCGGCGTGGACTACCGCTACAAGCGGGACACGCGCGACGTGGTCGCCGGCGATCTGGAACTCTTCCCGGAACAGCGCTGGTCCGGCCGGCTTTATGCGCGCATGGATCTGGAAGAATCCCAGGTCGAGGAGCATTCGTACTATCTGATCCACCGCACCCGTTGTCTGGGCATCGGCCTCGGTTTGCGGATCCGTCCGGAAGAGGGCGAGGACGGCGAGGACAACTACACGGTCTGGTTCCGGATCTGGCCGCTGGCGTTCCCCGGATTCAGCAGTTCCCTGGGCGGCTGAGGCGGACGGCATGCGCGCGGAGCATCTGGTCACGGGCGGAGCCGGCTTCATCGGGTCCAACCTGGTCCGCCGTCTGGCGGGCATGGGTCATCGCGTCCGCGTCTTCGACAACCTGTCGTCGGGACGGCGGGAAAACCTGGAGGGGCTGGACTCCGCGGTGGAATTCGCGGAAGGGGATCTGCGCGACGCTGCGGCGGTGCGCGGGGCGATGCGCGGCATCCGCCGCGTGTTTCATCTCGGCGCGCTGGCGTCCGTGCAGGCGTCGGTGGACGACCCGGCGACGACCCACGACGTGAATGTCACCGGCACGCTGAACGTGCTGCTGGCCGCGCGCGACGCCGGAGCGGAACGCGTCGTGTTTTCGTCCTCGGCGTCCGTATACGGCGACAGCCCCGAAATGCCCAAGCGCGAAGACATGCCGCCCGAGCCGCTCAGCGGCTATGCGCTGTCCAAGCTGGCTGGCGAACACTACGGGCGGATTTTCCACAGCCTGTACGGCCTGCCGGTGTTTTCGCTGCGCTACTTCAACGTGTTCGGCCCGCGGCAGGACCCCGCCTCGGATTACGCCGCGGTCATTCCCCTTTTCATGCGCGCCTATGCCGAGGGCCGCCAGCCGACGATCTACGGCGACGGCGGCCAGACGCGCGATTTCACCTTTGTCGAGGACATTGTCTCGGCGAATCTCGCCTGCCTGACCGCGCCGGCGGAGGCCGACGGAGGCGTCTTCAACGTCGCTTACGGCGACCGGATATCCGTCAACGACCTCGCGCGCGAAATCGCCGCGCTGGCCGATCAGCCGTTCGCGCCCGCCTATGAACCCCCGCGCCCCGGCGACATCCGCGAATCGCAGGCCGACGCCGCGCGGGCCCGCCGTGTGCTGGGCTGGACCCCGCGACACACCTTCGCGGAAGGCCTGGCGGCGACGTGGGAGTGGTTCCGGGACCGCTTTTCGCGCGCCGCCGCCGACTGAGAGTTCCCGTTCGCCGACCAAAGGGAGCGGAAGGTATGCACATATACACATATGGCTATAAGTGTATATCCGAAACCAGGGCGAGAGAAGATGGGGCGGGGGGGCGGCCGGGCTACTTGGCCTTGGACCGGAGGCGGACAACGGGGCCGGCCACCATGAACCGGTCGCCGCCCAGATGGTGGAGGGTTTTGAGTTCCCCGCTTCCGGAAACCTTCCACGCGGCGACGGCCTGGAGCACGAACAAGTCATAGCGGCGCACCATGCGCATGTCCGTGACGCGGCATTCGATGTTCACGGGGCATTCCCGGATCAGCGGAGCCTGCACCTGCGCGGCAGGCAGGGGGGTGAGCCCGAACTTCCTGAATTTGTCGACCTTGGCGCCGGACGTGTTGCCGCAGGCCACCGCTTTGTCCGCGATCTCGATGGTGGGCACATTGATCACGCATTCGCGTGTCGCCTTCAGCGCGGCGAAGGAATGATTGCGGTCGCTCATGACCAGGCCGATCACCGGCGGCTCGAAATCCATCATGGTCAGCCACGACAGCGCCATGACGTTGGGGCGTCCCCGGCGGGCGGTGGTGACCAGCACCACGGGGCCGGATTCCAGTACGGCGTACACTTTCGACAGCGGCAGTTTTTTTCTGGTCATGGCGGGACCTCCAATTCCGCCGGGCAGGATAGCGCGGCGGCATCAGCCTGGTCAATCGGCCGACCGGGACGGAAATCCGGATTTTCCATGGCGTGGAAAACCCGCCGGATATTTTTCCATGGCGTGGAAAATCCGGAATGCGGGGCGGGGATTGCGGTTTCCGCGCGCGCGGCGTTGTGGTACACCGCACGGCCATGGCGTTATTGAGTCTGCAGGAAGTGTCCATCCGATTCGGCGGCCCGTGGCTGCTGGAAGGGGCGACGCTGAACATCGAGCGCGGGGAGCGGGTATGCCTGCTGGGCCGCAACGGCGAGGGCAAGTCCATGCTGCTGAACCTGGCGGCGGGCCGGCTGGCGCCGGACGCGGGCGAGGTGGTGCGCGCCCGGGACCTGACGGTGGCGATGATGCCTCAGGTCGTGCCGGCGGACCTGGCCGGCACGGTGCTGGAGGTCGTCGGCCGGGGTGTGCGTGAGACATTGGACGCATGGCACCGCGAGACGCAGGCCCGCAAGGTGATCTCGCAAATGGGCCTGGAGGCGGCGGCGGACTGCGCGGCGCTGTCGGGCGGCATGAAGCGGCGCGTGCTGCTGGCGCAGGCGCTGGCGGGGGAGCCGGATGTCCTGCTGCTGGACGAACCCACCAACCACCTCGACGTGGACGCGATCGAATGGATGGAGGGTTTTCTGTCGCGGGTTCCCGGCGCCATTTTGTTCGTGACGCATGACCGGGCGTTTCTTCGACGGCTGGCGACGCGCATCGTGGAACTCGACCGCGGACGGTTGCGGTCCTGGGACTGCCCTTACGACCAGTACCTGGAGCGCAAGGCGGCGGCGCTGGAGGACGAAGAACGGCAGGCGGCGGTATTCGACAAGAAGCTGGCGCAGGAGGAAGCCTGGCTGCGCCGGGGCGTCAAGGCGCGGCGCACGCGCAACGAAGGCCGGGTACGCGAACTGATGAAGCTGCGGGCGGAGCGCGCGGCGCGCCGGGATCCCGGCGGGCGCGTCCAGGCCGCCCTGCAGGAAGCCGGCCGTTCGGGGTACAAGGTGATCGCGGCGACCGGAGTGGGGCGGGCCTGGGACGGCCGCTGGCTGTTCCGTCGCCTGAACGTGGAAATCAACCGCGGCGACAAAGTGGGGATCCTGGGGCCGAACGGCTGCGGCAAGTCCACGCTTATCCGGGTGCTGCTGGGGAGGGAGGCGCCGGACGAGGGGCGCGTGGAGCACGGCACCCGCCTGGAAATCGCCTATTTCGACCAGCTCCGGGAGGCGCTGGACGAAAACCGCACGGTGTTCGACAGCGTGGCCGACGGGAATGAGTTTGTGACAGTGAACGGCCGGCGGCGGCACGTGATCGGCTATTTGGAGGAGTTTCTGTTTTCGCCGGAGCGCGCGCGCAGTCCGGTACGGGTGCTGTCGGGCGGCGAGCGCAGCCGTCTGCTGCTGGCGAAGCTGTTTGCCCAGCCGGTGAATGTCCTGGTGCTGGACGAGCCGACCAACGACCTGGACATCGAAACCCTGGAGCTGATCGAAAGTCTGCTGGTGGAATATGCCGGAACGGTGCTGCTGGTCAGTCACGACCGCCAGTTTCTGAACGAAGTCGTTACGAGCACGCTGGTGTTCGAGGGCGGCGGGGCGGTGAACGAATACCCCGGCGGCTACGACGACTGGCTGGCCCAGCGCAAGGCGCCCGCGGCGACCGCCGCGCCGGAGGCCCCCGCGCCGCCGTCCTCCGCTTCCGCCCGGCCGCGCAAACGGTCCAACCGGGAGCGTCGGGAACTGCAGGAGATTCCGGAGACCCTCGCGGCGCTGGAGGCCGAACTGGACGGGCTGCACCGGACGATGGCGCAGGCGGACTTTTACCGGGGGCGGCCGGCGGAGATCCAGGCGGCGACGGCCCGCAGCGCGGAGATTCCCCGGGAGATGGACCGGCTCTACGCCCGCTGGGCGGAACTGGAGCGGGCGGACTGACCGGCAGGGCGCCGGCCCGGGGGCATGCGGGGCTTTTGGGATTGCCAGTCCGGGCGGGAATCTCTTTGATGAGCGGATGAAATCCAATCAGCCGCAGGCGGGATGGACGGGGAAGGCGGGGGGCGTCCGGAGTGTGCTTTTCCTGGTGTTGTTTGCCGCGGTGGCGGCGGGGGTATTCCATGCGCTGTGGACGCCGGACGCGGTCCTGATGAGCACGGACGACAACGTGGGGCTGGAGCGTGCGACGCAGCGGATGCTGGAGGCGTCGGTGCTGCATCCGTGGAACGGGGAGGCGCTGTGGGGGCTGCCGGTGATGAGCATGGTGCGGCCGGGGTACCTGCTGCTGAAGGCGGTGTCCGCGGAAACCTTCATGAATCTGTTCCACGGGCTGTGCCTGACGCTCTCCGCGTGGCTGCTGGCCCAGTATCTTCATGGCAAAGGGCTGCGGCCGGCGGCGTGCGTGCTGGGCGGACTGACGGCGTTCTGGGTCGGCACGAACCTGACGCTGGTCTATGCGGGGCATGTGGGCAAGTACGGGCTGATGGTGTTCCTGGCGCTGGCGGTGTACGCGCTGGGGCAGTGGGGGCGGTCCGGCCACCGGGCGTGGGCAGTGATGGCGGGCTCGGCCGCTGGGGCGATGTTCCTGGAACAGCCCGACGTGGCGCTGTTCTGCGCGCTACTGCTGGCGCCGCTGGGACTGTTCGAGGCCTCGCGCGCGGCGGGCGGCTGGAAGGCGGGCGCGATCGTCCGCCAATCGTGGGGGGCGGCGCTGGCGGCGGCGCTGATCGCGGGGGGGGCGTCGCTGGCAGCCCGCGGTTCGGGGGTGACCGAGGTGCCCAACGAGGAATCGCCGGCGGCGAAGTGGGCATACCTGACGCAGTGGAGCCAGCCGCCGGGCGAGAGCCTGGACTTCATCGCGCCCGGTTGGACGGGCTGGCGCAGCGGGGAAGAGAAGGGGCCGTACTGGGGCCGGATGGGCCGCAGCGAGGGCTGGGAGCAGACGCGCCAGGGCTTCATGAATTTCAAGCTGGAGAATGTCTATGTCGGGGCGATTCCGCTGTTGTTCGCCCTGATCGGGCTGGCGGAGGCGGTTCGGCGCCGGCGGGAGGCCGAACAGGCGCCGGCCGTGTTCCTCTGGGGAGGGCTGTGCGTTCTGGCGCTGCTGCTGGCGTTCGGCAAGTTTTTCCCGCTGTACCGGCTG